>JACZJL010000060.1 GCA_014860585.1 Bacteroidales bacterium
TATGGTGAACTTTCAGCAGTCAGCACCATATTTTCATCAATTGAACACGGTAGCGTAGTCAGGTTCCTGACTTTCAACGGATTTTTCGAATCAAAAGCCTCCACTTCCTGCCCACCAGCGCCGACCGAAATTACTTTCCAGAAATAATCACCTTCGGGGATGTTGGTCAAAATGAAAAACGTATCCTGAATTCCTTCAAAAACCTGGGTAAGCTGTGGTTCAAACTGATCGCCGGTAGTGAGTAAAAAATTGTAGGTTATTGGATAGCCGTTTGGGTCAGACGATGTCGACCACTTGAAAGTGATATCCTGGGGTTGATAACCCGGTGTTGGCTCACAGGTAAATGATGACTGAACATTTTCGAAGTACCAGTTGAGTTTTGCCGGAAACGATACGAAATGATCTTTTTCCACCTGCACCCGCGCCAGCCAATCTTCAACACTTTGGATGTTGTCCGTTGTATCTTGTGCAACCGAAGCTTCGAGCACTGCCGCCAGGCTGTCAATTTTAGGCCAGAAAATATCCGTTCTAAAGACATCCTGCAGGATTTGATTTGCCCTGGCTTTTATATCTGAAAGCATTTCCGGATTGAGGATGGCCTTTTCCAGGTAGGGATTATCGTGTGTCCAGGGCGCCGAACTGTAGGTGTGGTTCCTCCATGCGTACACCGAAAGGGTTTTGTCAAGGTCCCAGGGCAGCATTTTCCATTTGCCCGAACCATTCACATCATGATACATGTAGTAATTGTGGTAGTATGTACTTTGGTTGCAGGTTACCATGTTGCAGGCAATGATGTTTACCACCTGGTCGTAATTCATTTGTTCCTCACAAAATGATTTGTAATCATCAACACTCGCAGTATGAATTGCATCAATCAGTTGAGCAAGGTCTTCCTTGTTGCCCGACCCCGTTTTTTGTTCCCAAAAATTGGTGAGGTCATCATAAATACTCAGGCAGGCGCCATCGAGCGAAGCTTTGTAGAGATTTCCCAATGGATCCATGTTGTGATTTTCGAGAAATTGCTCATCAATATTTTCGGTTCGGTTGTAGAGCCCCAGAAACTCTCCATTCAGGTATAACCGTGCATGTTCTGTAACAAAGCATGTCAGCCCTGCTCTATTGAAAATCTGGCTGCTGAGGTAGGCGCGGATGTAACTTTCGTCTTCATATTCTGCGTTAAAATTCAATTCCTCACGTCCATTGGAAAAAGGGTCGCTATAAAATTTCACTTTCAGCGATTTTTTTGGCAGATACCGCGATCCATCACCCCGGATGCGCATTTTGACATCGTTCCAGGTTGTGTCTCCACAGGTGAAGGTGATGGGTATGAAAATATCGTCAAGGAAGTTCTCGTAGATGTAGGCAAAGTCCTCAGGGTCGCATGTGATGTAATAATCTTTTACCTGCCCTGTGGTTTTATTACAAAGGAGGATGAGAAGGAAAACCGGAATAAGAAGTAAAGCGTTTGTTCTCACAAGATCATGTTGTGTTAAAATTTCGTACTAAAATAGCTTTTTCCTGGCAATACAAAGTTTTTGTAGAATCGTTTTCGGAGCGCTATTGATAGATGTTTTCACGACTTAGTTGATCATCAACTTTTTCACCACCACCTGATCGGTTGATATAATCCTTACGATGAATACCCCTTTTCTTGGGCTCATGTTCATCGCAAAATGACTAGAACCAGTAAGTTGCTGCATACTGACCAGACGCCCCGAAAGATCAAAAATTGAAACCTCCCCATCAGTTTTTTCGGGTAGTTTAATATAGATCAGACTACCGGCGGAGTACATATTTATTTCATCTGGTTCAACCTCGGGAATGTATGTGATGTCTTTAATCTCAATATCATCAAGCCTGAGTTGGGCTCTTGCACCGGTTTCGCCTTCAACGAAATAATATTTCCAAAGTAATTGCAGGTAGTCTTTCCCATGGAGAAACTGAGGAAGTGGGATTTCTTTGAACTCTGTCATGTTGCCATCGTTCCCGCAGATATATTCGACGGGTTGATTGTTGACCAGAAGATTAACAAATGAATCGTTGATATCTGTCCGGTATTGGAGTCTGATGGCATAAACCCTTTCGTTTTTGAGTAGGGTTGAGGCTACCCAGCTCATGTCAGCAAAAGAGACCTCACGTGTGTCAAGCGCAAGAAGCAGGCCTCCAAGATCGCGGTTACGCCCGGTGTTGATGAATGAAATACCTTCTTCTCCCATTCCGTTGATCCGTGTGCGATAAACATTTTTGAATGGGAAGCCAATATTCATCGAATCTTCTTCATGGTAGTCGTCATGAGGAATAAAGTAAGCGTAAGGTAAGGGTTCATAAATCCCCGGATCATCCACTTCGCTTTGCATGAAAAGGATGTGCTCAGGGAAGGTATTTTCTGGTTCATCCGCACTAAATGCTTCAAACGTAAACCTGTTGTTGTGTAAAGCAAAAGCTTTCGGATAAATCGTCAACTTAAAGGAATAAGTAAACGGCTCAGTAATACTGTCGGTGGCGGTTATTGAGATTGTAGCTCCTCCTCGTTTTTCAGGATAAATGGTAAGGATGTTTGCATCGATTAATGCAACGGTCATGCCTGAAGGGTCACTTAATACAGAATAATGGATTTGGTCATTATCAGGGTCCATAAAAATGTCGTCAAGATAAAACTCAAGCTCATCTCCACCTTCAATGGTTTGTTGAAGGGGGACAGGACCGACAACCTCAGGCGGCAGATTTTCGGGAGTCATCACCAGACCATCAAGGCTAAAATTATTGAAATTGACGCGGTTGCCTTCGTCAGCAGTCATATTGCTGCCTTCAAATCGAATGCGCAGTTTAAAATTGGGATTTTCATTCACCTCAATAATTGAGGTAAAATCCAGCTCGTAAAGTTGAAACTCCTGACTAAGCGATGGATTGAAATTAAGCAGCCCGGAGGAGGACCAAACGGGTTCTCCCTGCACAACACTGTATTCGATAAGCAGGTTTTCAGCAGCACCTTCATCTTTTGCAGCAAACCGGAATATAAGGTCGGTAAGTCCGGTAGAAGGTAAGTTGAAGGAAATTATATTTTCACCGCCATCACCTGTAAAAGGCTGTTTGATCTGAATGCCCCGCATGTCACTTTCTTCGTAGGTGAGGTTGTTATTTGCCGAAGGCCTGTAATTCAATGGTGTTGGATCATTTCGTCGTTCCATCGAAGCTTTCCGCCAGTTGGGGTCTTCAGGCGTGAATGGGTATCCGATCAGGGCAGAGTGAAAAGTAAGTTTGGCGCCTTCAAGGATTTTATAGGTTGGATCTAACGTGTCGAGTGGAGTATCGTTGGGAAGGGACGCATCAAAAAGCCAAAAATAAACCAGTCTCGGAACATCAACCCTGACAAAATGGGCAGTGGCTTCGAAATCTTCCTCGGGTATCAAATTTACAATCGGGTCTGTGCCTCTCAAATCGCCTGACCAGTGGCTAAATGCATAACCTTCGGCAGGGATGGCTTCCAGTTCAATTGGCACACCTTTGAAATAGATACCACTCCAGGGATAAGGATTGGTTCTTATACCTGGCGTATCTTCGGTGATTTCGATGGTGTTGATCCTCAGGTGCCCATGCCAGCGATTAGAGGTGTTGAGTGTGATTAAACATTCACCCTGAAGATCGAAATACTCAAGTAAATGCTGGCGTTGGTACTGAGGTCGCAGGTTGGCAAAGTCAATCAGAACATTGAGATTGGAATTCCAGTGCTCAGCATGGTAAAGATTTTTCCATCTCAAAATATGCTCCGGAATTTCAGGCTCAATTACCTGCTTTAGTTCATTCAAGGTATTGATTATGTGCTGGGGTTTAAAAGTTGTATTCAGCAAATCAGTAAACCGGATGATAAAGCTGGTTTTAAAATCGTCATTTTCAAGAAATTTTCTCAATAAAAATGTTGACCAGGGAGGATTTGGGTATTCGGGATGATCTGGTGCTGTCGCCATTTCAAGCGTATTGTGAACAAGTGCAGTATCCAAACCAAAAAGTCCAAATCCAAAATCCATGTCATACATCAGCCAGCGCCAGCGTCCATCGTGCCCGGCAGGGGCATTTGGAATAAATTCATCTGTTCGTAATCTCCAGTAATCGAGATTATTTCCCGGCCAGTCATGGTTATCCACATAGATGTTGGCAATCTGGTAATCCCTGAAATTGTTGACATCAATCCTGGTCTGGATGTATTGATAATGCTCTTCTTCCGCCAAACCATTTTCTTCTATAAAATCAATCGTTTCGTTGTAATGGATCAAATCACCTTCCCCTATTTCGTTGAGGTTCGTTATATAGTCAAGTTTTTCAGGATCAACGCCATACACCCTTTCAAGATAATGCCTGTCGTAGCGCTCTCTCAGGTTATGAATCCCCCAGTATTCACCATTGATAAATACAATCGAGGGTATATAATCCTGGGTATCGAATTCCAAATCGCTGACTACTGTCTGGATCAGGGCATCACGCAGCAAGGTTGAATAATAGTCCTGACCTGAATTCCTCAGAATGAGTCGTTTGAAATGATCATCCTCCAAATCAGGAAAAAACCTGTGATTGAAGCAGGACTCTCCGTATTCACTCCTTGCATACAGTCTGAGCGATTTCATTGCTCGTCTTCGCGCCTCATTGCCATGGATTCGAATCCCGATTTCATGTGAAATGTCTGGAAAGCTGCTTTTGGCATCAAAATACTCAAAATGAGCTCTTTTTTCCCATTCGTCGCTTGTGCGATGAAAGTTGGCCTGGGTCAGCCAGTTGTGTGGCGCTTCAGGGTTCTCAGTCCTCCAGTTGTCGTAATCAATCCCGGCAGTGTAGATGCCATTTTCATAATCAAACATTGCGTCTTTGTCAATACTTATCGACACTAAAGGTAAACTATACCGGTTCCTTCCATCTTCAGAAACAAAATAGGTGTTGCTAATCACCGGACTGGGTATGGCTCCCTCTTTGATTGCGACAGCTCTTACCACAGTTCCTTTATACACCGGATTGACCGGGAAGTAGTAAGGATTTTTGTGAAAAGTGGAAGAGATGCAGGTCAGGCTATCCGGCTTGTTTGTTCGATCTACAATGGCTATCGAATCGGTGTAGTGCAGGGAATGAACTGATCCGGCAATAAAATCACCAAAAGGGTCGCCGGGATTTTGAGGGTAATGATTTTTATACTGAAATGTGAAGCCTTCAAGATTTGCCGGATTTGGGGTTGAGCCATCAAGGGTATAAATAATGGTGGCATCCGGGTCTGGATGAGAAAGCTTTAGTGAAAACTCTTCGGTATAAAAACCACCTGCGTGGGAAAATGAAGGAGGTTCAATAATTTCGTTGTAACCCTGCGTGGAATTGCTAACACCGGGTGTTGACTCAGTAAAATAATACCATGCTTCACTGCCATCGGGTTGGTGTCCGTACGAAAAATCATAATGAAGTAAAACGGGTGGGCTTTCGCTGACTAATGAACCGTAAGGATTGGTTAAAAACAGCGCTTCTCCCTCTGCGCTGATACTGAAATTTGTATGCAGCGGGCTACCGGGAATTGCACGGTCTTTACCAGATGCCCATACCAGCAAAAACTGACCGGGATGCAGGGTTACATCCGGGAAAATCCATTGAAAAGGATCATCAGAATTGTCTGAAAACCCAAAACCCATAAGGTTGATGGTCTTCTCGCCGGTATAGAAAAATTCAACCCAATCAGAAAAGTCGCCATCTTCATCAGCTATTTTCGAAACATTAGATGACATCAACTCATTGATGCAAACAGGTTGAGCAGAAAGGAGAGTGCAACTCAATAAAGAAATTACAAGAAAACCTGAAAGAATTTTATGGTTAATGAAGCGATGCATTTTCAAACAAATGATTAGAAGAAACTCTAAAAACCTATTGGTGATCAGTTCAAATGATTCACCGGATCAATACTTTTTTTGACCAAATATTATCCCCGGTTAGAATTCTGATAATGAAAACGCCATGAGCCTGATTCAGATTGATAACACAACCCGAAGAATTATGAAGTTGTTTTTGCTCAATCAAACGTCCCATGACATCATGAACTGTAAGAAGACCATTGGTCAACTCAGGATAATTAACAAAAATCGAACCACCGACAGTATGAACGTGTATTAAATCCTGTTCGAAATCTTTAACGCCAGTTATATCCTTGAAAATGATATCATCCAATCTTAACTGTGCTCTTGCACCAGTTTCAACTTCCACAAAATAGTATTTCCATAAAAGCTGCACATATTGCTTATTCAGCGCATTAAGCGGCAGATGAATGTTATCAAAAATTACTTCATCTCCATCTTCAGCAGTCATATACTCTATGATCTGGCTGTTTTGGATAAGGTCGGTAAACGGGGAAAAAAGATCGGTGCGGTAGAGTAAGCGGATAGCATACACACGTTCATTTTTCAGTATTGTTCCTCCCAACCATTCAAGGGTTGCATCAGATACATTGCGTGTGTCGAGGGCGAGTAAAGCTCCTCCTAAATCACGCTCACGACCGGTATTGATGAATGAAATTCCTTCATCACCCAGCCCGTTAATCCTTGTCCTCCTTGTGTTGTTGTATGGGAATCCTATTGTGGCAATATCATCCGGATGATAATCATCGTGCGGAATAAAGTAAGGAAACAGCAAAGGGTCGTTCAATCCCGGGTCATTGATATCGCTTTGAAGAAAAATCATGTGTTGTGGGTAGGTGTATTCCGGTTCGTTTGGATTCCAGGCCGTAAATGAGAATTGTCCATTACTGAGAGGGAATGCCATCGGATACACCAATACCCTGAAGGATGCATTGACCGGCGGGTAATTACCGTCACTTGCCGTTAACGAAATAATTGCATCACCGCGTTTAATCGGATTTAGTGTGAGTGTGCTGCCGTTCAAAATTGCCTGGACCATGGTTGGCCTGCTGCTTGAGGCAGTAAATGTCAATGGATCATTATCGGGGTCATTAAATACGTTGTTTAGATTGAAAACCAGACTCTCCCCAGCCTCAATCAGCTCCTGAAGAGGAAGTTGGTTAACCACAACCGGAGGTAGATTGCCGCCACTGATTGATGTTGCATCAAGGCTGAAATTATTAAAGTTGACCCGGTTACCTTCATCGCCCGACATATTGCTTCCGCTGAACCGGATTCTGATTTTAAAGTCAGGATTATTATTTGCAGCGGTCGCCTGGCTGAAGTCAATCTCAAACAATTCATAGTCATCTTCAAGCGCTGGCGTTGGGTTTGTAAGTCCTGTATTTACCCATAAAGGATCTCCTGACACAACAGAGTAGTCAATCACCAGGTTATCTGCAGCATCTTCGTCCATTGCAGCAAAACGAAAAATAACATCTTTGAAATCGGTGGTAGGGAGATTAAAAAGGATTGTGTTTTGACCACCATCCCCTGTAAATGGCTGCTTGATCTGAATACCGCGCATTTCTGAATTTTCATAAGGGATGCCGTTATTGCCTTCAGGCCGGTAGTTGATAGGAGTAGGAGCATTTCTGCGTTCCATCGAAGCCTTGCGCCAGTTGGGGTCTTCGGGATCAAACGGATAGCCTGCCAATGCTGAATGATAACTCAGTAATCCTCCTTCAATCAAACCATAAACGGGATCAATCGTTTCGAGCGGAGTATCGTTGGGAATTGATGTGTCGAACAGCCAGAAATAAATCAGTTGGGATGTCAGAAGTTTTTCCTTCATAAATCCCTCCGAATTTACCTGAGCGGTTGACTTTTCAACCGGGTTGTTTTGCGAAGCCCATATTGGATTTGGTAATTGAATGTTCAGGATGAGTGTGAGCAGGATTCCGAGTTTTGCGCAGGGCAGAGCTAATGTTTTCATTTGTTAATTTGTTGATATTTAGCACAGTAAGTTTTGAAAAATAAAACTACAAATGTAATATTTTTAACTACAACCCGACCGGTTTTTGATACTTTGGAAATAATTTAAAATGATTTTATTTATTCATACTTAAAACATTAATAATCAATTTTATACATTGGTTTTAGTTTCTTTTGCACAAATCCTTCAATTTTATCCAAAAGAATGTATGTACTTTTGTTGCGTAATAAACATGGTCAAGGCATGGCAGACAATAACAAAAAACCTATCAAGGAATTAGAAAGAGTTGTTATCCGATTTTCAGGCGACTCAGGCGATGGAATGCAACTTACAGGAACGCTGTTTTCCGACACTTCTGCACTTTTTGGGAATTATCTTGCTACCTTCCCGGATTATCCTGCCGAAATACGTGCTCCTCAAGGGACAGTTGGAGGCGTTTCCGGTTTTCAGGTGCATTTTGGGCATGGCGAGGTGAATACACCCGGCGATTATGCAGATGTGCTTGTGGCAATGAACCCTGCTGCACTCAAAGCCAATACTAAATGGGTCAAGTCAGGTGGGACGATCATCGTGGACATTGATAGTTTTAACGAAAAAAACATCATTAAAGCTGGTTGTGCAAGTGATCCGCTTAATCAACCACTTTATCAAAACTTTAATGTTATTCAGGCGCCAATTACGACCATTACCCAAGAATCTCTTAAGGGTCTCAACCTTGACATCAAGAGCGTATTGAGAAGTAAGAACATGTTTGCACTTGGCATGGTCTATTGGCTTTTCCACAGGCCACTTGATTTTACCCAAAAGTTTTTTGAGGATAAATTCAAAAAAATACCTGTGATTATGGAGGCCAATAAAATTGTCCTCAAAGCTGGGTATTATTATGCCGAAACCATCGAAGCACTGCACTCGTCATATTCTGTTGCCCCGGCACAAATTGATGCAGGGACTTACAGAAACATCAACGGAAATATTGCTACTGCCTGGGGACTTATTGCTGCTGCTGAGAAAGCTAACCTGCCTTTGTTCCTGGGCTCTTACCCGATCACTCCTGCTACCGAAATTTTGCAGGAGTTAGCTAAGCGAAAAGACCTTGGGGTAAAAGCGTTCCAGGCTGAAGATGAAATTGCAGGCATTTGCTCTGCCATCGGCGCCAGTTTTGCCGGTCATCTTGCTGTTACAACCACCTCAGGGCCAGGGCTGTCGTTGAAAACTGAAGCAACCGGCCTTGCAGTAATTACCGAATTACCATTGGTTATCGTTAATGTTCAGCGCGGTGGCCCATCCACAGGATTACCCACAAAAACAGAGCAATCGGATCTTTTACAGGCATTACATGGTCGCCATGGTGAAAGCCCATTGGTAGTGATCGCTGCCAGTTCGCCATCGAACTGCTTCCATTTTGCTTTTGAGTCTGCTAAAATAGCACTTGAGCATATGACACCTGTAATTTTACTTACAGATGGTTTCCTTGCCAACGGATCAGAGCCCTGGAAAATCCCTGTAATGGAGGATTTACCAGAGATTAAACCCCCAATTGTAAAGGAAGGGACAACAGATTATCAGCCTTATCGCAGGATCAATGATTCAATGGTAAGAAGTTGGGCAGTTCCTGGAACCAAGGGTTTGGAACATCGACTCGGCGGTCTTGAAAAAATGTCAATAACCGGCACAGTATCTTATGTTCCTGAAAACCATCAGGTGATGACTTACGAAAGGGAAGAAAAAGTCAATCTTGTTGTCGAATCGATACCCGATCTTAAAATCATCGGTGAGCAAGAGGGAGAACTACTGCTCATTGGATGGGGAGGAACCTACGGGCATTTATATACAGCATACCGCGAGCTGAGGAAGGAAGGGGTCAAACTTAGTTTTGCTCATTTTAACTATTTACGACCTTTACCTGCAAATACCCATGATGCACTCAAAAGATTTAAGAAACTCCTGGTTTGTGAACTTAACCTGGGTCAGTTGGCCAACTACCTCAGGATGGTTTACCAGGATCTTGAATTCATGAAATATAATAAAATCCAGGGATTACCTTTTACAGTGATTGAATTGAAAGAAAAAATTAAAAAAGTTTTGGAGGAGAAATAACCAATGGCTGAAGAATTGAATTTATCACCAAAAGATTTTAAAAGCGACCAGGAAGTAAGATGGTGTGCAGGTTGTGGTGATCATGCAGCACTTGCCTCAGTCCATAGGGCGATGGCGCAACTTGGCATCCCAAAAGAAAAAATCGCGTTGATTGCCGGGATAGGTTGTTCGTCAAGGTTTCCTTATTACATGAACACATACGCCTTCCACGGTATTCACGGAAGGGCTGCAGCAATTGCATCAGGAGTAAAATTGGCTAACCCGGAACTCAGTGTTTGGGTTGTCACGGGTGATGGTGATTCGCTTGCCATCGGTGGTAACCATTTCATTCATGTCGTTCGTAGAAATATTGACCTCACCATCGTCTTGCTCAATAACCAGATTTATGGTCTCACCAAAGGACAATACTCCCCAACATCATTTGAAGGCCAGATAACCAAAACTTCACCCTATGGAACCATCGAGCCGCCATTTCATCCCGGTGAACTGACCCTGGGTGCACAAGGAAAATTCTTTGCCCGTTCTATTGACAACAATGTGAAATTAACAACGGATATCCTGGTAGAAGCAGCCACATTTAAAGGGACATCAATTGTCGAGGTGCTGCAAAATTGCGTAATCTATAATGATGATGCATATGGTTACCTTTCGGATAAAAGTTTCAAAGAGGATCGTCAACTCTTCCTTGTGCATGGCCAGCCAATGATTTTTGGAAAGGACAACGACAAAGGAATTATCCTTGAAAACATGCAATTAAAGGTTGTAAAACTTGGAGAAAAAGGAATTACTGAAAAGGATATTCTGGTGCATAATGCTCATCAGCCTAGCCCTTTAATTCATTGGTTGCTTGTAAACATGACCTTCCCTGATTTTCCGGTCGCATTTGGTGTAATCCGATCAGTTGAAGAAGACCCGTATGATGTTAAAATGATGCGCCAGATAGAATATGTCCGAAAGAACTCGAAAATAAAAAACATGAATGATCTATTGCAAAGTGGAAATACCTGGAAAGTTTAAAAGTAAAAATATCACAAAAAAAACCGCCAATTCCCGGCGGTTTTTTTGTGGGATTTTAAAACAAATACTTAAAGGTCAGTCCAAGTAATGGACCCGTTAGTGAAATCTCTTCCGTCACCACCTTCAATGTAGGGTTTTCAGGATCATCAGGGTTGTTGATGAACACATTGAAGTCCTGGTTGTATTCCCCCATTTTGTAAATGAACGCTAAATCAACAGCAAACTGACTGGATAATTTTGCTTCCAAACCAACAATCCCACTAAAGAGTGCAGATGTACCGGTAACAGGATCGGGGTTTTCTTTCTGATCGAATCTCAATTTTTGCTGCAAAAAAACAAACTCCCCACCAACTCCAATGTATGGATTAACCACTGAGAATTTTAATGGTTCAGGGAAGTAAAGCAAATCAAGCGAAACGGGATAACCAGTCAGTGACCAGGTAGTAAGGCCATAACCCTGTAAATCTTCCTCAGCTGTAGTTTGCCAAAAACCCAAACCCAGGCGTGCAGTAAAATTACTTTTCAGTGAAAACTCAGTTAGACCCCTAACCTGCAGGGCGCCAATAATATCAGCATCTTTAAACTCTGAGTCATTTTTCCAATAATCCAGCGAAGGATTGTACCAGCCAAAATCCAGACCAATGGATTTGAACCTGAAGTCGTTTTCGCTTTGAGCAAATGTCATGATGCTAAACATGACCAAAATAAGAGCGATACTGTAACTTTTATAAAACATTTTCAAATTTTTAGATTTAATAAGCATTCAGTGAAATGAATAAAAAAAGGCATGAAATCCGGCGAGCCGGTTTCCATGCCGTTGAATGATTCGAACTATTTTAATTATTTTCCACCTCCCTGGTCGTGGCAATAGTATTCATCAACCATCCATTGGAATTTTTTGGTTGGAACCTGGATTGATCCAATATAGGCGCCTGTGTAATCATAAACCAAATAGGTAACTACCAATACACGTGCAAAGAGTTGCTGGGCATACTTGTAATGTGGGCCAACACATCTTGTATCTTTGGACTTCAGGTTGATATTGTAACCTAATGATATCAACTGATTAACCAATGCATTTGGAGCAACAGCGTAGATAAATGTTCCGCAAACACCGGCGCTACAAACATCGGATTCAGCTACAAATGTCCACGGACTCCAAACTTCAACGTCTTTGATAAGTCTGAATCCGGTGAAGATATACCATGTTGAAAAATGGGGCATTTCAAAAGTAGCAGAAGTGCGATCCGCATTGAGGGTTCCTTGAATTTGCTCCCATGTTCCGGTAACTTCATCATAGGTTCCAAGCCACACATCCGAAGTGCCATCAATTACACTTGGAATATTGACCGGAATAGTTATGGATGGTCTTGCATTTTCAGGAAAGGTCAGATCAGGTGAAAAGTGATATCCGTTAACTACAACTCTTTCTCCGATTATCCTGAGTTCTTCTTGTTTTGCCGGTGGCTGAATAAAAGAAACAGTGATGTTTTGATCGGCAGCCAGCGATCCATACGGAAAGTTGATTACCGTCTGTTCCTCTGAGTCATTATCAATATAGAGCACCGTCCCTTGTGGGGTTACTAAATTTTCACTGCCTCTTTTATTGAGCAGGAAAACTTGCTGTGTAACGGTGGAATGCATTTCATTTTCAGGCTGGTCAACCTGAAGGATCGCGCTTTCAGTAAGGAAACCTTCTTTTGAAGCTGTAACAACATAAAAACCTTCAGTTGTACCATCAAAGGTAAATGCTCCGGTATTGGCATTAAACTCTTTTGTTGTGCCGTTTGGAAGAACGAGTTTAATGTCATAACCTTGCAATGAAGCTCCGGTCTCACTATTTAAAACAGTCACTTTCAACTGATTATTAACAGCTGAATCGGGTTCAGGCCATTCTGTCGGTCCAACATTTTTACATTGATTAAGTGCAAAAATCATTGTAAAGGCAAGCAGCGGGAGGACCAAAAAACGAGTGTTGATTTTGATTTTCATTTTTACTCCTTTTTATTTAAGATTATTAATTTCGATACGAATTCAGATGACAAAAGTAATTAAATTTATTTATTGCAACTCCTTGTTTAATCTTTTTAAGAAAAAATCCGGATTATATTCCAGCATGATTTCAATGAGTTCATTGCCTGTTTTGTAAATAGTGCCATTTTTCACGAATCCTTTTGCCCTGTATTCCCACGTGAATTTATCTGCCTGCCGAAGCCTCATATATTTGAATTTCATGAACTTACCCGGAGGTAGGGGAATCGCAAAATTAAAACCACCATTAAACTCTGAAGGTTGTGAAACTATGCAAAAAAAGCCAATGTTAACCTCCCCAAACTGCCGGAGGATATCGAAACGTACCCCAGGGTCGTTGTATAAAAAGTTGCCAAACTGGATCCTGCCGGTTAAATCGTAAGGTTGGTACCTGTATTCTGCAGACAATAAGCCAGTAAAATACGCATCATCCTCGAAGTATTCGATTTGTTTTGGAATAAAAGTGTAAAAAGCTGTGTAACCAATATTGGTACCTATGGCAATTTTCCCGTCAGCAAAGTATTTCTTAAACTCCAGGTTCACTCCGACACGATCCATGGTAAAAAAACCTGCTGAAGCGGTCAGAAATAAGTTGTCTTCAAGTCTGAGCATCTGGTTTATTGCCATTATTCCCGGCCTGACTTCTGACTCCCCGTTGTCGAGCAAAAAGCTATTTTGAACCGGAACAATTACCTGTGTTTTGAGTGATAATCCTTTAGCCAACAAGATATTCATTTCAGGAATAATGTTGATATTGGACTGTACCGGTTGGTCAAAATTGCCAAATTGTGCCCTGAATTGCGGTAAAATAACAAAATCTGCCTTGAATTGGGAATTGTTTTCAACAGAACCATAAAGCGCAGAAAAATCATCGTTTTCCATCGAAATGTTGATCATTTCAGTGAACTCATCAACTGACAATTGACCCGTCAGGAAATCTCTGTAATCAACCAGATTCAAGCTAATGTAGAGCATTGGAATTTTCTGGTAACTGATAATTATTACAAGTGGAAAATTATTGACAGTGGTTCTCTCGATGATTTTCAAGGCTTCAACCAATCCGCGCGGTTCGAAGCGAAAACGTCGGTTTTCGTAACCAATTACCAAAGTTGAATCTTTACTTATAACAAACACATTCTCAAAACCTTCAGCGATCAGTTCACAGGCAATTGATTCCTTCACTGGCTCTGTCTGAGCGGTGACGGTCTTTAACATACAAAACAGCAATGCAACATGACAAAGAACTGACAGCGAACACTTTAATAAATTATCCAGCAAGATGTTTCCTTTTTTCAACGAAACTGAAATTTAGTTATTTGAGCGGATATTTTAGAAGTGATACGCTTTGCAAACATATATCAATTAGGCCTACAAACCAAAACATTTCTCATAAATTAGGTTAAAAATTATTAATCGGGTTTGATGGTTACCCCTGCTTTTTGCAAAAATAGTGTTTAATCACCACATTATATGGGAGTTAAGTATTGTGTTTGATGAATTTTTACGGAAAGATAATTTGAGTGTAAATTAATTGATATGCTTGATGAATACAGAAGTTTACAATTTTACCCCCAAGTTTATTGATTCAATGTAACTTTGCCCATTATGTTGCAAAAATTTCATCAATACATCAAGTCCCAAGGACTTTTCACATCTTCATCGAAGATTATTCTCACAGTAAGTGGGGGAGTGGACTCAATGGTGATGACTAAGTTGTTTGAGTTGAGCGGGTTTTACTTTGGAATTGCCCATTGTAATTTCAAACTGCGTGGTACTGAAAGTGATGCTGATGCTGAGTTTGTTCAACGAATCGCAACTGAATTGGGGGTATCTTTTTATCTTAAGGAATTCGAAACTGGCAGTTTTGCAATTGAAAACAGGATTTCAATTCAGCAGGCTGCGCGGGATCTGCGTTATCGATGGTTTGATGAGTTAATTCAGGAGTCAGATTTCAATCATTATGCAACAGCCCATCATTTTGATGATCAGATAGAGACGTTCTTCATTAATTTGCTCAGGGGAGCCGGTATTTCGGGACTAAGAGGCATTTTGCCTAAAAACGGCCATTGCATCCGACCTTTACTTTTTGCCAACAGGATAGAAATTGAAGCGTTTGCCCGAAAACATAAATTAAGTTTCCGCACAGATAGTTCTAACCAGAGTGATCATTATCTGCGAAACCGGATCAGACATTTTGTATTGCCGGCATTCGAAAAAACCAGACCAGATTTCAGAGCCGGTTTCGAGAGCACTTTTAGGAATCTGGCTGATGCAGAAAATTTTATCAAAGCGAAAATCGAAAAGATTTCCAGTGAAACAATGAGCAAAGAAGACAAGTACTGGAAAATTCACCTGGGAAAATTGCAGATGCATCGTCCACTTTCATTCATTCTTTTTGAGTTGCTAAAACCCTTTGGATTCAATTATGAAAATGTGCTCATGATCCTGGATTCTTTGTCAGGAATACCCGGAAAATCTTTTTTTTCTCCAACCCATAAAATTCTTTTAGACAGGGAGTACTTAGTGATTTCTGAACTGCAAGATGAGGATGACAATGAACCGGATCATTTCTTTATCACAGAAGACTTGGTGCTATTGGATTTCCCATTAAAGCTATCTATTGATAAAACTTTCTTCTCAGTCAACGATACGCTGGATATCTCAAAATGTGTTGCCCAGTTAGATGTTGACAAATTGAATTTCCCGCTTGAGATCAGGAAACCGGACATCGGAGATTTTTTTTATCCACTTGGATTGGGGGGGAAGAAGAAACTTTCTGACTTTTTTACTGATGAGAAATTTTCGGCTATTCAAAAGCAAAATACATGGCTACTCCTTTCCTCCGGAGAAATTGTCTGGATTATAGGGTATAGGCTGGATGACCGATTCAAAATCACCCCCGAAACAAGAAAAATTTTAAAAATTACTCTTCTTACAGATCAATAAACCCAAGATTACTTCGTTTACGTGTTTCATTAAGTAGTGATATTAAAGCGATTTAAGATTTTTTCACTTTCTGAAGTGGCTTTCTTAAGCGCTAAAGTATTAGTTTTGCGGTCTCTAATGATTTAATTTTTCAACAACAATTTGATTTTATGAAATTTACTTCAACTTCACTCAAGTATGCTCTGAGCAATTTGCTTTTATTGCTGCTCTTTGTCATTTTTTCATTCCAAGGAAAATCACAGGTTCTTGAACCGGTAAAATGGAGTCATTCCGGAGAAATGACCGGAAAGAATACTGCTAAACTGACTTTTAAGGCCACAATTGATGAAGGTTGGTATTTGTACTCGCAACATTTGCCCGATGGTGGTCCAATTAAAACATCCTTTTATTTTAATGACCTGAAGGGCTTTGAATTTGTTGACAGTGACGTTGAAGTTACTGAGGAAGAAAGTTATGCAGGTGATGGAACCATCATTTACCGTGTTGTTTTTAAAGAACCCGTTCCGGAGGAAAAAGAGGATCCCAATTTTGGTATGGTGCTCAAGTTGTTAAAGAAAAAAGCTGAATTTTCGCGTGAAATCCGGATTCTAACTGATCAACCACTTAAAATTTCCGGCTTCCTTGAATACATGTGCTGTGATAACGAGAAGTGCCTGCCTCCGACTGACCTGGAGTTTTCGTTTTCTTTCAAAGTTGAGTCGCCTGCTTTGGCAGTTGAACCGGCTGATTCTGTTGATTCTGTTGAAACCATTGCCGAGCCTGTTAAAGAGAGTACACTTGAAGCTGTGGATAATGCTACCGCTGAGGACAGTAAACCAGACGAGTCCTCTGAAAGTATCTGGTACATGTTTATTGTCGGCCTGTTTGGCGGTTTACTTGCTTTGATTACTCCGTGTGTTTTCCCCATGATTCCGATGACAGTAAGTTATTTCATCAGAGGATCAGGAAGTAAGGCAAAAGGTCGCCGCGATGCGATCTTTTACGGATTTTCGATCGTGGTTATTTATGTGTTGCTTGGCATGGGCATTTCATTAATTTTTGGTTCTGATCAGTTGAACCTGATGGCAACCAGCCCAATATTTAATATTTTCTTCTTTTTATTGCTACTGATTTTTGCTGCAGCGTTCTTTGGTGCTTTTGAGCTGCAGTTGCCATCAAGCTGGATTAACAAAATGGATAACCAGGCTGAGAAAAGCGGAGGTTTGTTAGGTGTGTTTTTAATGGCATTTGTGCTGGTACTTGTTTCGTTTTCGTGTACCGGCCCAATCATCGGAACGCTGCTTGTTCAGGCTGCCGTGAGTGGAAGTTGGCTTTCGCCGATGTTGGGCATGGCAGGTTTTGCCGTTGCACTTGCCATTCCTTTTACGCTGCTTGCCATTTTCCCGTCAATGCTTGGCTCGATGCCAAAGTCAGGGGGATGGCTTAACTCGGTGAAAGTGGTCCTGGCATTTATCCTTGTTGCCTTTTCATTGAAGTTTTTCTCCGTCGCTGATGCTGTGGGTCAATGGGGACTACTCAACCGTGAGACCTTCCTCGCCATCTGGATCACTTTGTTTGGGTTAATGGGTTTTTACCTGCTGGGTAAAATCAAATTTCATCATGATGATGACTTACATTATGTCTCCGTTCCGCGCTTGTTTTTCGTGATTGTCACTTTTGCATTTACTATTTACCTGATACCCGGTATGTGGGGAGCGCCGCTTAATGCTATCAGTTCCTTTGCACCACCCATTACAACCCAGGAATTCAACCTCAACAGGGTCGGAACCGGGGGCATGCAGTCGGCAGCGCCCGCTTTAACCCATGATTACAGCAAGTATAAAACAAAGGAAGGTGCATACGGACTGATCAAATTCCTTGATTATGAAGAAGGTTTGGAATATGCTAAAACAGCCGGTAGGCCGGTATTTCTTGATTTCACCGGCCTGGGATGTGCCAACTGCAAAAAGATGGAGCAGTCGGTTTGGAGCGATCCCCGTGTTTTGCAGCGCCTGAGAGATGAATACATCATTGTTTCACTCTATGTGGATGAGCGGACGGCCTTACCCAAAGAAGATCAGTTTGTTTCTGATTTTGGTGGAAGAGAAAAAAATATCAGGACTGTTGGCGCTAAATGGAGTGATTTCCAGGCAAGGAATTATGGTGTGAATTCACAACCTTACTATGTTTTGCTTGATCACAATGAAAAACGTTTGGCTGAGCCATACAGTTTCAATACCGATGTTGACCAGTTTCTTGTGTTCCTCGACAAAGGCATTGAAGGCTTTAAAGCAGGTCAATAATCTATTTTAGTGAGTTTTCTGGCGGAGCCGATTTAAGGTTTAATTTGCACTGTCCTCCAAATCATCAAGAGTAGCGATAACAGGGCGGAATCATCAATCTAAGGACTTTATGGTTTTATTCTCAATCCTATTGCTGACAATCCGTTAAGTTTCTTCTTTTTAGATACTTTTGCGCCGGTAACTCATCCATCAACGTGATAAAAATTGACACCTGTTTATTGAATAAGACATCCGAACTGGCAATGAAAAGTCCACGCCTGCGGATGAATTATAATTTTCACCCGACACATGAGGAGCCGTTGCACCGAATGTTGAATGCGATGGAACCGGGAACTTACATTCAGCCGCACAAGCACGAGGATCCGGATAAATTTGAAATTTTTCTGGTGTTGCGTGGCAGGTTCGTTGCAATTATTTTTGATGATGACGGGAACATCACTGATCATAGCATATTGGATGCCAATGAGGGTAAATATGGAGTTGAGATTCCGGGAAAGACTTTTCATACCCTGCTCTCCCTGAAGACCGCTTCGGTAGCTTACGAAGTTAAAGCTGGTCCATATTTTCCCTCCACCGCCAAAAACTTTGCACCCTGGGCGCCGGCTGAAGGTGAGCCCGGAGTAGCTTTATACATCGAAAAACTGCTCAATGCCATTGGGCTTTAGCTTAATATTTTAATCACCAATTTGAAACCGGTAAAATGATCATTCAAAAACCTTCAATACCTAAAGGAACAAGGGATTTTTCGCCTGCCGAAATGGTTCGGCGGAACTATATTTTCGACTCCATCAGAAAGGTTTTCCAACTCTATGGTTACCTGCCCATCGAAACGCCAGCCATGGAAAATCTTTCTACTTTGCTTGGTAAATATGGCGAAGAGGGGGATAAACTTCTGTTCAGAATCCTTAATTCGGGAGATTTCATCAGTGAAATAGACACTGCTGATTTAGAAAAAAAGGATTCGGCAACTCTGGCTTCTAAAATCTGTGAGAAAGGACTCCGTTATGACTTGACAGTGCCGTTTGCCCGTTATGTCGTTCAATATCGAAACGATATTGCTTTTCCTTTTAAGCGGTACCAGATTCAACCTGTCTGGCGTGCCGACCGGCCGCAAAAAGGACGATACCGCGAATTTTATCAATGCGATGTGGATGTGATCGGCAGTGATGCTTTGCTGAATGAAGTGGAATTGATCCAAATGATTGTCGATATTTTTGAGATACTTGGAATAAGCATAGCCATCAAGTTAAACAACCGTAAAATCCTGGCAGGTATTGCAGAGATTATCGGAGAAGCCGATAAAATGGTCGACATTACCGTTGCCATTGATAAACTTGAAAAAATCGGGTTGGATAAAGTGAATGAGGAGTTAAGCCTGAAAGGAGTGTCGCAGGATGCCATCACAAAATTGCAACCCGTGCTTGCCCTTAGCGGAAATTCTGCTGAGAAGTTATCAAAACTCGAAAATGAACTCCAGCCCAGCGAAACAGGACTTAAAGGTATCAGTGAGATGCGGACAATTCTTCAATTTGCAGGCGAACTGCTTCCTGATGCTGATGTGGAACTTGACCTTACCCTTGCACGTGGTTTGAATTATTACACCGGCGCCATTATCGAAGTCAAAGCAAAAGATGTGAAAATAGGTAGCATTTGTGGAGGAGGGCGTTACGACGACCTTACAGGAATTTTCGGTATGCCCGGCACTTCAGGTGTGGGAATTTCTTTTGGCGCCGACCGTATTTATGACGTGATGAACGAGCTAAATCTTTTCCCTTCTTCCGACGGTATTTCTTCACAGGTGTTGTTTGTGAATTTTGGTGATGAAGAACAACATCATTGTTTGAAATTAATCAGAAAAATCAGACAGGCAGGTATCAATGCGGAACTTTTTCCGGAGTCTGCCAAAATGAAAAAACAGTTGACTTATGCCGACAAAAAGCAGATACCATTTGTCATATTAATAGGTAAAGAGGAGATCAGCAGGGATGTACTTTCGGTTAAAAACATGAAAACAGGCGAACAAACTGAAATGACCGTTCAAGATCTCATCCAACGATTGCACGTTCATTAATCAGTGAGTTGATTTTTTGAAGTTGATTTTGGTGTAAAATCAAAACAGTCGCGGATTTGTTATCCGGCCACAAACATTGTCAACTCAAGAACGAAGGATTTTTCTTAAAAAAAGAATTCTTTCGTTAATTAAATAACACAAAGACCGAAAAATCGTGCAAAGTTGATTATTTTTGCAGCGCTTTTGAATCGTATTTTTAATCAGATATAATTGATAATTAACATGTTGACTAACAATTTTGCTTTAAGACACAATGGAGTATCGGAGAAGGAAATGCCTGAAATGTTGAAAATGGTAGGTGCAGGTAGTCTGGACCAATTAATTGATGAAACAATACCTGCAAAGATCAGGATGAAAAAGCCGTTGAACCTGCCTCAAGGGATTAATGAGTACGAATATATTTCCCATTTGAAAGCATTGGGATCGAAGAATAAATTGTTCAAAACCTATATTGGTCTCGGTTATTACAACACTATACTTCCGGGCGTTATTCAGCGAAATATTCTCGAGAATCCAGGTTGGTACACTTCATACACCCCTTACCAGGCCGAAATCTCGCAAGGCAGACTCGAGGCTTTACTGAATTTTCAGACCATGATCTCTGACCTCACCGGTCTTCCTATTGCCAATGCATCACTTCTTGACGAAGGCACTGCGGCGGCCGAGGCCATGATCATGGCATTTAACTCACGCTCGAGAGATTCGGTGAAAGCTGGCGCCAACAAGTTTTTTGTTTCGAACGCACTCTTCCCTCAAACCATTGAAGTCATCAAAACACGTGCATTTCCGCTAAACATTGATTTGATTTTTAGTGATCATACATCTTTCGTGTTTGACCTCATGGTGTTTGGTGGTATTGTTCAATATCCTGACCAAAAAGGTGAAATCCATGATTTGACCGCCTTTACTCAGCAGGCACATGCTCATGGAGCTTTTGTTGCTGTCGCAGCCGATTTGCTTAGCCTTGCACTATTAACTCCTCCGGGTGAATGGGGCGCCGACATTGTTGTCGGATCGAGTCAGCGGTTTGGCGTGCCTATGGGATATGGCGGTCCACATGCTGCTTTCTTTGCCTCTAAAGAGGAGTTTAAGCGCAACCTGCCGGGAAGAATCATCGGTGTTTCGGTGGACGCCAATGGTGACAAGGCATTGAGAATGGCATTACAGACCCGAGAACAACATATCAAGCGGGAGCGTGCTACCTCCAACATTTGCACAGCCCAGGCGCTTTTGGCTATCATGGCCGGTATGTATGGCGTTTATCATGGTCCGGAAGGTATTAAAAATATTGCTGCCGAAGTGCACCATCTTGCAGTGACCCTGAGTGAAGGGCTCGAAAAATTGGGGTACACACAGCACAACAAATTTTTCTTTGATACCCTGAGTATTGAGGCTGTTAGGGGAGTTTCGGTTGAAAAAATAAGAAATCTCGCTCTTGACCAGGAGATGAATTTCAGATATGATGATCAATGGATAGGAATAAGCCTTGATGAAACCACAAGCATTCAGGATGTTAACCAGATTCTTGAAGTTTTTGCCCTTGCCGGCGGGAAACCTTTCCAACCCGTGACGAAAACATTAAAAAGCCGCATCCCCGCTGACCTGCATCGGGAATCTGCGTTTATGACCGATAGGGTATTCAACCGTTTCCACTCCGAAACAGAGATGATGCGTTACATGAAAAAACTGGAAAATCGTGACCTGGCCTTAA
The DNA here is from genome assembly GCA_014860585.1 of Bacteroidales bacterium. NCBI lineage: Bacteria > Pseudomonadati > Bacteroidota > Bacteroidia > Bacteroidales > Bacteroidales bacterium. Next base: position 22,007 of record JACZJL010000060.1, read on the forward strand.
ACCGCACGATGATTCCGCTGGGTTCATGCACGATGAAACTCAATGCTGCAGCTGAGATGTTTGCTTTGTCATGGTCCGAGTTTAACAGCCTGCATCCTTTTGTACCTGCCGAGCAGGCTGCCGGGTATGCTGAATTGATACAAAATCTTGAAAAAGACCTTTGCGAAATCACCGGATTTGCCGGGATTTCATTTCAACCCAATTCGGGTGCTTCAGGGGAATACACGGGATTGCTTGTGATCAGGGAATACCTGAAAAGCACCGGCCAGTCACACCGTACCATTTGTCTCATTCCGGCCTCCGCTCACGGAACCAATCCTGCAAGTGCGGTGATGGCAGGTATGGAGGTGGTTGTTGTTAAGTCAGACCAGGATGGAAATATTGACCTTGTTGACCTGAAGGAAAAAGCTGAAAAATATAAGGAAAACCTGGCCGCTTTGATGATCACCTATCCCTCTACACACGGTATTTTTGAGCAGGATGTGATGGACATTATCCAGGTGATCCACGATAATGGCGGACAGGTATACATGGATGGCGCCAACATGAATGCCCAGGTAGGGCTGACCAATCCAGGAATTATCGGCGCTGATGTTTGTCATCTGAATCTTCACAAGACCTTTGCCATTCCGCATGGCGGCGGAGGCCCCGGTGTTGGTCCGATCGGTGTGGCAAAGCACCTTGCTCCATATTTGCCGGCACATCATTTTGTTAAAACCGGCGGAGAAAAGGGCATCACCGCCGTTTCTTCGGCGCCTTTTGGAAGTGCCCTGATTTTACCTATTTCTTACGGATACATAAAACTGCTTGGTGGTAATGGTTTAGTACTGGCCACCAAAATTGCCATTCTTACCGCCAACTATCTGAAAGATGCGCTAAAGAATCATTACAAAATCCTTTATACAGGCAAAAACGGTCGTGTTGGGCACGAGATGATTATTGATTGCAATGAATTCAGCAAAACTGCAGGAATAGCAGTGATAGATATCGCCAAGCGTTTGATGGATTATGGCTTCCATGCACCAACGGTTGCCTTTCCTGTTCATGGCACCTTAATGGTTGAACCGACTGAAAGTGAACCGCTCGATGAATTGAACCGATTTGTTGACGCCATGATCAGTATCAGGGGTGAAATTGATGAGATCGTCCAGGGCAAGGCAGACAATAAAAACAATGTGCTGAAAAACGCGCCACACACTGCCTGCATGGTCACTTCCGAAGATTGGAATAAACCCTACTCACGCTCCAAAGCTGTATTTCCTATTGCTTGCAGTAAAGCCGACAAGTACTGGCCACCGGTGACCCGTATTGATGATGCTTATGGAGACAGGAATTTGGTGTGCACCTGTCAAAGTTTTATGCCCGGTGAAGTGTAAAATTTTCGAAACCCGGGATATTCCTTTAACCTGAGCATCTGTTGTTTGATTTTTGGAATCATTGAATTCCATTCCACTCTGCATAAAATCTTTCAAGGTATGCAAGGATAAAGTGATGCCGTTTTTCGGCAATGCGCTTACCCGTTGCAGTGTTCATCTTATCTTTTAACAAGAGCAGTTTTTCATAGAAATGATTGATTGTAGGGGCATCTGACTTTTTATATTCCTCTTTGGTTTGATTGGGCTTTGGCTTGATTTCAGGATCGTAAAGTGGCCTGTTTTTAAATCCGCCATAATTGAACGCCCTGGCAATGCCAATGGCGCCGATGGCATCCAGCCTGTCGGCATCCTGCACCACTTCAAGTTCTTTGGAGTGAAATTCAATTTGCCCCAGACTGCTTTTGAACGACATATTCCGGATGATGTTGACGACGTGATCGATCGTGTTTTTGTCCACACCTTGTCCGGCTAAAAAATCTGCTGCAAGCCGCGGCGCGATTTCTTCGTCACCGCCGTGAAATTTAGGATCAGCAATGTCGTGCAGCAGCGCGGCCAGTTCAACAACCAACGGGTTGGCCTGTTCTTCCACCGCAATCCTTCTGGCCATCTTCCACACCCGGTAAATATGCCACCAGTCATGGCCTCCTTCTCCCCCTGCAAGGTGCTGTTTGACAAAGGCGATGGTCGTTTGAATGATGGGTGAATCAGTAGGTTGGTTTTCCATTGAAAAAGTTTTTATTTCTTGAATCCAGCTTTTATTTTCTTTGCACTATCAAAAGGTTTTAATTTTTTTTGGGTAACCTTTCATCAAATTCTAAGTAATGACTAAGAAAAAATTAGGCAAACACAAAATGAACAATATCAAGGCAAATGAACCTCAATTAACTTTTGGTGGTGCAAAGATTCAGTTTTTTTCTTCACTTCAGGAAGAAAATGAAGCCACCTTTAAATATATGGCCGAACGAACCCCGGAAGAAAGCCTGCAGGCAGCTTACCAGATTATTACCGCAATGTACCGGAAAGAATTAGAAAACAACGAAAAACCTTACACCAGCATAACGTTTATAGAATTGGGGCTTCAGGATTAGAAACCATATTGCCACGAAAGGATTCCGATGGAAAAATAAATTCACACCGGAATTTGCTAAAAAATTACTTTTACCGTCTTAATGTAAAAGCATGAAGCGAGAACAGCTTATAGTCCTACTGTTTTTATTTTTGCCTGTGACCCACCTGTTTTCACAGGAAGCAGATTCTGTTCCCCAAAAGAAGAATTTTCTCCAGCGGATGGATTCGATTAACAACTGGAAAATCGAGCGTGGCCGATCCACACTGACCCCTTTTGCTGCACCGTCCTACACCCCTGAGACCTCTTTTATGCTTACAGCCGGCGGTCTTTACACATTCAAGATCAGCCCTGACGACAAACTGCTTTCACGCTCCACCATACCGTTCTCGGTAGGATACAGTACCAATGGGTCATTGCTGATTAGTATCCGCGCCAACATTTACGGTTTAAGCGACAAGCTGCGAATCACCGGCGAGTACTGGAACAAAAACATGCCGGACAACTACTGGGGCGTGGGATACGATAAAGGGCTCAACACCCCCGAGTCGGACTCTACCACCGCCTACCAGCGCAACTGGAAGCAGTTCAAGTTTAAGATTGCCTACATGGTGGCAAAGGATTTCTTTGTGGGTCTCAATTACGATAATAACAACACCGAGGCCACTGAAGTCAATCCGGTGATGGCCGCTGATTCCAACTACATGCTTCATGGCTCAGAGGTTTACAACAAAGGCTTTGGATTGGTATTGCGTTACGACAGCCGCGACTTTCCGGAAAATGCTTATAATGGGATGTTATTTGAATTTGCAGGCACCAACTACGGGAGGCTGTCAAAGGAAAGTAATGATTTTCAGGTGTATGAACTGGATTACAGGCAATACCGGCAAGTTCGGCGAAAAGGAAGCACGCTGGCCTGGCAGGTAAAAGCAAGGACCAGTCTTGAGGATGTGCCCTGGACGGAGCTTTCGATGGTCGGCACTCCTTTCGACCTGAGAGGTTACACCTGGGGGCGTTACCGCGATTATTCCTCATTGTTCATGATTACCGAATACAGGCACATGTTTACAAGAAATACACCGAACAGCCGCGGGGATCTCTATGGTCCTTTTGGTTTTGTGGTTTGGGCAGGAGCGGGCTCCATTGCCGAATCTATGGGTGAATTAACGGATTGGCTGCCCAATGCCGGAGTCGGGTTGCGGTTTGAAGTGGTGAAACGGATGAATCTCCGCATTGATTATGGTATAGGCAAAAACTCAAAAGGCTTCTATTTCAGCTTTAATGAAGCGTTTTAAGATGATGAGATAATGTAATTTTCAGATTGGTTTGCTGAAGTTTACTTAACACGATCAATCATCGGTTAATTAAACCACTCTCATGGTAAATACAAGGGAAAATGAGAATACAACCCCCCAAAGCTTTATTCAAACAAAAATTTGTGCATGTTTCAGTTTGGGATGAGCCCTCCCAAGAAGTCTTGAAGAAAACCCGATCTTGTTCAATAACCGGAGGATTGCGAATAGGTAGCTGAACGTGTCAAAAGGCTTATTTCAAGAAATCACTGCATAGAATACATCCCGCTCGGGACGCGAAGGTCAACCGACAGGAGAAATATTTACTTCTGATGCTGAATTTGTATTTCCAACTCAATTTGATTACATTTGTGCACAATTAACCTAACCCATATTTTTATGAAAACAAATCAATTGATGTTGTTCGTTTTCTTTCTGTTCATGACTTTCAACAGCTTTTGCCAGCCCCGTCAGGATTCTGTTTCGTATTTTATCGAGACGGTTGATGGGAATACGTTCACCGGAGTATTGGTTGAAGAGGATGATCAAAAAGTGGTGTTAAAAACCCAGTTACTCGGCGAGATCACGGTTTTAAGGACCAACATTAAAAAAATGGAGTTGATCATCCCAACAAAGATGAAGGAAGGGCAATACTGGTTCGACAACCCACAGGCTACCCGCTATTTTTTCTCGCCAAATGGATATGGTTTGAAAGCGGGCGAGGGGTACTACCAAAATGTCTGGGTACTGTTCAACTCCTTTGCGGTTGGAGTTACTGATAACATTTCGATTGGAGCGGGAATGGTGCCATTGTTCTTTTTCGGAGAGTCAACCCCCATGTGGATTACTCCAAAATTTTCCATACCAGTGAAGTCAGATAAGTTCAACCTGGGCGGAGGTGCGTTGATCGGTACTGTACTGGGTGAGGAAAATGCCGGATTCGGGATTGTTTATGGCCTTGTAACCAGCGGTTCAAAAGATAACAATGTTACCTTCGGAATGGGATATGGTTATGCAGGCGGCGATTGGGCACAATCACCGATGCTCAATTTCAATGGGATGTTTCGTACGGGGGCCAGGGGATATTTTATTACCGAAAACTACTTTATCAATGGTGCTGATGCCAATGTTTTATTGATCAGTTTGGGGGGAAGACAGATTATCAAGAACGCAGGATTGGATTATGGACTTCTTTTACCATTTTCCAGTGAAATGGATCAGTTCATAGCCATTCCCTGGCTTGGGATAACCCTTCCATTTGGCAATAAAACAGGTTCGGCAATAACCAAATAGTTACTTGATTTCACTCCCGTTCACATAGTTATCAGGCGGTGCAACGAATCCGAGTGATCCATCAGGGTTTTCAGCCATCAGGATCATCCCGTGCGAAGTAATGCCTTTGAGTTGCTTTGACTCAAGATTAACCAGAATACTTACTTTGCGGCCAATGATCTGTTCGGGTTCAAAATATTCAGCAATTCCCGAAACTACAGTGCGCTGGTCAATACCGGTGTCAATCTTAAGTTTCATCAGCTTTTTGGTTTTGGGTACCCTTTCGGCCTGGAGGATGGTTCCGGTGCGGATGTCCATTTTGGCAAATTCCTCATAATTGATTGTCTCTTTGGACGGGTTGGGCTGATAAGCGTTGTTCTGGTTTTCTATGCGGGTATCGAAAAGTTTTTGCATTTGCGCTTCCACGATCTCATCCTCGATCTTGTCAAACAATAATTCCGGCTGATTGATTAAATGACCGGTTTTGAGCAATTCGGCGCTTCCTGCGAAATTCCATTTCAATTCTTCAAAATTGAGCAGTGAAGCCAGCTTTTTGGCTGAAAATGGCAGGAATGGCTCTGCAACAATGGTAAGATTAGCACAAATCTGTAGGGAGATGTTCAGCACGGTTTTCACCCGATCCACATCAGTTTTGATTACTTTCCAGGGCTCGTTGTCAGCGAGGTATTTATTGCCAAGGCGGGCGAGGTTCATCATCTCAGCCAGTGCTTCGCGGAATCGGAAACTGTCGATGCTGTGACTGATTCTCCCCGGGATCTGTTTAATTTCTTCGATGGCTTTCAGGTCATCCTCATTCAAACTGGTTGCTTCCGGCACTTTTCCGTCAAAATATTTATGCGTCAAAACCAATGTCCGGTTTACAAAGTTGCCAAAAATGGCCAGCAACTCACTGTTATTACGGGTCTGGAAATCTTTCCAGGTGAAGTCGTTGTCTTTGGTTTCGGGGGCGTTGGCTGTGAGCACATAACGGAGTACATCCTGCTTTCCGGGAAAATCAACCAGGTATTCGTGTAACCATACAGCCCAATTGTTGGAAGTGGAGATTTTCTCCCCTTCGAGATTAAGAAACTCGAATGCAGGCACGTTTTCGGGCAAAATATACGATCCTTCAGCCTTAAGCATCGCCGGGAAAATGATGCAATGGAACACAATATTGTCCTTGCCGATAAAATGGATCAACCGTGTTTCAGGGTCTTTCCACCATTTTTCCCAGTCCTCACCTTTTTGTTCAGCCCATTCGCGGGTGGCCGAAATGTAGCCGATAGGGGCATCAAACCACACATAGAGCACCTTGCCTTCGGTATCGGGGAGCGGCACTTTCACACCCCAGTCGAGATCGCGGGTAACGGCGCGGGGCTGCAGACCATGGTCAATCCACGATTTCACCTGGCCGTAAACATTCACTTTCCAGTCGTCCTTGTGACCTTCGAGAATCCACTCTTTCAACCAGTCAGTATATTCATCCAGTGGTAGATACCAGTGTTTGGTTTCTTTGAGCAACGGCACGTTTCCACTCAATGCTGATTTAGGATTGATCAGGTCAGTCGGACTGAGCGAGGCGCCGCAGTTTTCACACTGGTCGCCGTAAGCCCGCTCAAAACTGCAACGGGGGCAGGTTCCGGTTATGTAGCGATCGGACAGGAAGGTCTGGTTGGCTTCATCAAAATATTGATGCGTATGCTTTTCGATAAACTTACCGTCGTCGTACAATTTTTTGAACATTCCGGCCGAAGTTTCGTGGTGTATCAGATTGGAAGTTCTTGAATAAATATCAAAAGAGATTCCAAACCCAGCAAACGAATCTTTCATGATCTTGTGATATTTGTTCACAATATCCTGTGGCGAAACGCCCTGCTGACGCGCTTTAATGGTGATCGGCACTCCATGCTCGTCTGAACCGCCGATAAAAACTACCTCTTCACCAATTGATCTCAGGTAGCGCACGTAAATGTCAGCCGGGACATAAACCCCCGCCAGGTGGCCAATGTGCAATGGTCCGTTGGCATAAGGCAGCGCCGATGTGATGGTATGCCGTTTGAAATGTTTCTTGTTTTCCATAAGTCTGATTCCGTTAAAAAATTGGCCGCAAAGATATGGAAATGGGAAAATGGGAGGAAAGTAGTTTTCATCATGAAGCGGTCTGGCTGGTTTCGGAAATGAGATTTTTGTTTTAAACGATCAATGACATTCCAATCATTTTAAGGAATTTATTTTCAACAATTTATTTTCCCCACCCTTCCCAAAGTAATCCCTTCGGGAAAAGGGAGTAAGTCCTTGAAAATCATTGCTCCCGGAATTTATTCCGACGCAGTCGGGAGGGTTGGGGTCAACAAATGGAGTTTTCTTGCTGGAACTGATTAGGATACAAATAAAGTGAATACCTTCCTTTTTTATGCAGATGGATGCTGCCGATGACTTTTCCGGGCAGGAAAATAAAATTCCCGTATTCTGTTCCACACCGGGAGTTCCTTTAAAATACTATTTTTGACGCTTGTTTTTTAATGCCCATTTATATGTCAACCGAAGAAAAAAATCTGACTACTCCTGAAGCAAAGGCATCGGTAAATTTTATCGAAGCCATTATTAATGAAGACCTTAAACAAGGGAAAAACGACACCAGGGTACACACCCGCTTTCCGCCTGAGCCCAATGGTTATCTCCATATCGGCCATGCCAAATCGATTTTGTTGAATTACGGTATTGCCCAGAAATACAACGGGAAATTTAACCTGCGCTTCGACGATACCAACCCTACCAAAGAGGAACAGGAGTATGTTGATTCCATCATGGATGATGTGCACTGGCTGGGCGCCGACTGGGAAGACCGGCTGTTTTTTGCTTCCGATTATTTCGATCAGTTGTACGAATGGTCTGAGAAAATGATTGTGGAAGGCAAAGCTTATGTTGATGATCAATCTGCTGAAGTAATCTCTGAGCAGCGGGGTCATCCCACAAAACCAGGAATTGAAAGTCCTTACAGAAACCGCACCCCTCAGGAAAATCTTGATTTATTCCGCAGGATGAAGGCAGGGGAATATAAAAACGGTGAAAAAGTGCTCAGGGCAAAGATTGATATGGCTTCACCCAACATGCACATGCGCGACCCGGTGATGTACCGGATTTTGCATGCTCACCATCATCGCACCGGCAACAAATGGTGTATCTATCCGATGTATGACTGGGCGCATGGCGAGTCCGACTACCTTGAAGGCATCACCCATTCCATCTGCACACTTGAGTTTGAAGTACACCGCCCGCTTTACGACTGGTTTGTGGATCAGATACAGGAGGCCGAATACCGTCCGCGGCAAATTGAATTTGCCCGACTCAACCTGACCTACACCGTGATGAGCAAGCGCAAACTGCTCGAACTGGTTAAGGACGGTTATGTAAACGGTTGGGATGACCCGCGTATGCCTACCATCTCAGGACTCCGCCGCAGAGGTTATACTCCGGAGTCGCTCAGGGTTTTTGCTGAAAAAGTTGGCGTGGCCAAACGCGATAATGTGATCGATGTGGCTCTGCTTGAATACAGCATCCGCGAAGACCTCAACAGATCTTCATGGCGCGTTATGGCTGTCCTTAACCCGGTTAAACTGATCATCACGAATTATCCCGATAACCAGGTGGAGGAAATGACCACTGAAAACAATCCTGAAAATCCTGATTCCGGCAGTCGTATCATTCCATTCTCCAAAGAAATATTTATCGAACGCGAAGACTTTCTTATCGACCCGCCAAAGAAATTTTTCCGGCTTGCCCCGGGTAATGAAGTCCGCCTGAAGAGTGCATACATTATCAAATGTGAAAGTTATAAGCTGGATGAACAAACCGGAGAAGTAACTGAAATTTACTGCACTTATGATCCCGAAAGCCGAAGTGGTGACGCAGGCAGTGGCCGCAAGGTAAAAGGTACCCTCCATTGGGTTTCTGCTGCTCATGCCGTGGAAGGAGAGGTAAGGCTGTTCGACCGACTTTTCAAGACGGAGAACCCTGAAGACGTGGCCGAAGGAGAGGATTATAAAGTGAATCTCAACCCGGATTCGCTGAAAGTGCTGACCAATTGCAAACTGGAACCCAGCCTGGCCAATGTAAAAGCCGGAGAAAAATTCCAATTTCAACGGATCGGTTATTTCAGCGTTGACCCCGATATAAAACCGGGTAAACCGGTATTTAACCGGACGGTACCCTTAAAAGACGGCTGGACGAAAAAGGATTAAGCAGCAAAAATTGTGAATGATTTTTTATTTAATGATCAACTTTTGTGTTCTTGTATCATTCCCGATCTGCAACAGGTAAACCCCAGAAGGTACATGTTTTAAATCAAGCCGGAAAGCTTCATTTGAAACAAGGTTTACTTCAGTCATACAAAATACCGTTTCACCCGAATTGTTGAAAATTTTGATGACAGAATTTTGAATCGTAAAATCCGGAATCACGAAGAAATCTCCTTTTCCCGGATTTGGGAAAATGGAAAAATTCCTTCCGTACTCTTCTATTCCTGTGCACTCATCAACAAGAACATTTTGTTCAGCGCTGTTTTCGCAACCATTCTGGTCGGTATAAGTATAGGTCAGCATGTGTAGCCCTAAGCCTGCAATTTCAGGGGAAAACCAGCCTTCGACGACCCCGGGGCCAGAATAGCTGCCGCCGGCAGGACTCCCTCCGGTTAGCTCAAAGGGTGGATAATTGAGGCACTGATCCGGTATTTCTGCGAATACAACTACTGGAAGACTATGAACTGATATAAAACCAGGTTTGACCACAGTGTGATTGGTCTGTTCTCCTGTTACTGTCAGGGTTACATCGTATGAGCCAGGGGTATCATAGAAAATAACAGGGTTGGCCTCAGATGATGTTGATGGTTCACCTCCGGGAAATTCCCAGTTCCAGGCAGTCACAGTACCGGTGGAATTGTCTGAAAAATGGACTTCACCCTCCAGGCAAAATTCGGTGATATCTGCAGTGAAGTTGGCAATTAATATTTCCCCCTCAATAATCACCGTGTAATCCTCGGTTTCACCATAGGTAAAATTTGAGCAGGGGTTTGCAGCGGAGTTTTGCCAGTTTGCCCGGATACGGAGACGCTTTTCACCGGGCATAACACTTTCTGGAACAGTAAAATTAGTCGTGTAAATCGTACCTGAAGAGGCCATGTTAAAATCATTGATTAACAGCTCATCAGCATCAAATTCTTTGTCGCTGTTCAGGTCGATCCACAGGCAGGCCTCCTGGTCATTGTAGCCTGTTTGCCAACTGACAGTGTATGACTGTCCGGGTTCGAGTGTAGTGGAAAGGTTTGTGAAATCGCCATAACCATTTGGGCTGCAACCGTTGTTCATATTGCTGATGGTTAGCAGTGAAAAGCCGGTGAACCCGTCGCCGAATGAGCAATTAGCGTTTGGATAGCAATAATCCGGGAAAGTGAGTTCGATATATTTAATACCAGAAACACCATTATCGCCTGAGTAATTTAAAGCCAGTGTGGTGACGTGCCCGGCAGGAATATCTTCATCGGCCGTCATGGAAAATGTGGCTGAACCGGATTGGTTGATCATCAGATTCCCAAAGGACTGAGGATTCGTTGTTAAAATGGTAATATTTGGATCTGCTGTTGAAAGAGAGCCCATTACGTTGAGTGCATCTTCGGTACCGATATTTTTAAGCACGATGTCGATATCAGCCGTTTCGCCCGGGTCAAGCTGGCCGTTATTGTTACCGGTTGGGTCGTTGATCATGTATTCGGTAAGCAAAATATAGGGACCATTGATCGAACTCAGCGCCTGAATGGCATCGAGGTCGAAACCGGCGCCATTCACGGTTGCTGATCCGTCGCCATCGTCCACAATTTTAAAATAACGCGCTTCAGTTAGTGCTGTTCCGGAAAAGTCGAAAGAGGATGTACCATTTCCTTCGCCAACAAAAACCCAGGGGCCATCCATTGTCGCTCCGGCATACAAAACAAAAACCTCCGGTGAACCGTCGCCTTCAAATACAATGATGTCGTCACCCTCGCCATCTACTACCAGTTCCTGCATATCGAAGACCATCCATCCATTTTTGCCTAATGAATAATAGAGCCCGTCAGGTGGTCCTATTACCTCCCATGATTTGCCAGGATCAGCCATGTTTCCGCCTGGGATCCTTGTAGCACAAACCCTGAAAATGCTGTGGTGCTGCTCCGGCTCCAGTTCAATATTTACATTTGTATAGGATAAATTTGTTACTGAAATATTGTTGATTAGTTTGGTTTGGTATCCGTTGGCTTTTACTTTGATGTTGTAAGTGCCGGCCACCATAAATTTATGGAAGTCACCGCCAGTTTTGTTGGAATAGCAGGGGAGTGTATTCCCGATATAAACAGTTGCCCGGACAGGTTCACCGGTGATTGCATCAGTAATGGTTCCGCCAACACCATATCCGGAGTATTCGATCATTTTGACCATCGAAGGGAGGTTGATGTTGAAATAATACATGAGTTGAGATGGCGGCGGTTGCTTGTTTGACGATAGTTCCATGACAATGCCATGCGAACCCATTACCCCATAAAAAGACTCTGCAGTAGACCCCGTTGTTGGATAAAGGGAAGTTCCCGGCCCGCTTTCCAGATTCGTGTATCCGGAGTTGGTTACGTAAACGTTGGCCAATGTGGTCACCTGGTTGTAATCCGGGCATTGATCGGTGCGGAAGTACCATGGATAAAGAAAAAGTTCGATACCACTATGGTAAGTGACGTGGATATTGAACTCGTTTTCATAAAACATTTGCCTTAACGCTTTGGATTCAGGTTGCGAATAGACACCCGGGCTGCTTCCTTCGCCATCCCACAGATAACCGGCATCACGATTCAGATCAATACCATTGGCGTTATAACGGTTCATATTGACTCTGCCATCGGGGTTGACCAGCGGGAAAATCCATACTTCCCTCGTGTTCAATAAATTGATGATTTCGGGATTAATACTGTATTGCTGGCATAGCCAACGGGCAAATCGGATCATGTTTTCACCACCGCCAATCTCATCGCCATGGATATTTCCGTCAAATGCGACTTTTGGGCGACTGTTGTACTGGTTAACATTTTGCGTAATGGTAAGCGCCGATAGTTCCCTTCCCTGAACCGACTGACCATAAACTGTCTTTTTTACCAAATCGGGAAGCGCCGCAACCAGGCTGTCCATCAGTGCAATGATTTCCTGGTAGTTGTGATAAGCTTCGCGGGTTTCCCAGAAATCTTTGTAATAATCGTTTAGGTTATCTTTGGTAACCTCAAATCTTAACCCTGTCTGTTCAATCTTTTTTAATTCGGCAGGAGTGACATACATTAAGGCATATTCCCGGTAAATATCGCCGTTCAGTCGCAGATCACCGAGCAATTTTGCATCTTCCCTCGAATTCAGGCTTACTTTTATTTCCATCTCCAAAGGCCGCCAGCCCTGCGCCGTTAAAGTCATTGCGAAAAGCGTGAATACAGTAATGAAAAGTGTGATTTTTTGAGTAAAAGTAGAGCATTTCATTGTTGTGATTTAAGTTAAATGAGTTCCTGATTTCAATTTTGACGCTAAAGTAGTGCCTTTTTTAAGAATGCCATTTAAATATCAAAGCAGGTAAAAATTACGAGCCTGTCTTAACAGTCCATTTTAAACCCAGAACGTTGAAAATATAACAGGAAGATTGTTGAGACTGCCTTTTCGTTTATTATGGTAACTGGTAATACAACCCTGCACCTGGTCCCAGCGGCAGCCCGAGAAAAATCCACGCAATGAGGAGCAGACACCATACAATCAGGAATGCAATTGAATAGGGTATCATTGTTGCAATGAGGGTGCCGATTCCGGCATTTTTATCATATTTATGGAAGAAAGCGATGATCAGGGCAAAAAAGCTCATCATGGGGGAGATCACATTGGTGACGCTGTCGCCGATACGAAACACCACCTGAGATAGTTCCGGGGAGTAGCCCATAAACATAAACATCGGGATGAAGACGGGCGCCATGATTGCCCATTTGGCTGATGCGCTGCCCATCAGCATATTAATTCCTGCTGAGAGAAGAATAAACAGCAGCATTAAAGGGATAATGCCCAGGTCTGCCGCAATCAGGCTGTCTGCCCCTTTGATCGCAAAGATCACCCCCAGGTTGCTCCATTTGAAGTAAGCCACAAACTGAGCTGCAAAGAATACCAACACAAAATAACTGGCAATAGTTTTCATGCTTTGTCCCATTCCGTTCATCACATCAGTGTCGTTGCGGAAGGTTTTGGCAGCAAAACCATAGGCAAGTCCAGCCAATCCGGCGCCCAGGAACAATACTGCAACAACGCCCTTGATGAGCGGGCTTTTCAGAAAAGAGCCATCATAACCCCTTAAAAATCCGTCATCAGGAATAACACCCCAAAGTGCAATGCCGGTCAATGCTAACATGGCAATCCCAGCCCACTGCAATCCTGCTCTTTCTGATTTTGTCAGTTTCTCCATTGTATTTTCCCCCTCGCTTTCCATCTTGTATTCGCCTAATCTTGGGAAAACGATCCGCTCTGAAACCCATGTTCCTGTAAGGGCAATGACAAAGGTGGAGACGAACATGAAATAATAATTTGCCGTGGGGTTTACGTAATAGGAAGGATCGATAATTCTGGCTGCTTCGGTTGACAATCCGGCCAACAGGGGATCGGTAGTTCCCAACACGATGTTAGCGCTGAATCCGCCCGAAACGCCTGCAAAAGCTGCAGCCATCCCACCGATGGGGTTTCGCCCGATTGCTTTGAAAATGACACCTGCCAAAGGAATGAGTAAAACATAACCTACATCGCTTGCCACATTGGAAACGATACCGGTAAAAACGATGACAAAAGTAAGCATCCTTTTAGGCGCTGATAGGATGAGTAAACGAACCAGCGCGGAGATCAGCCCGCTGCTCTCTGCAATACCAATTCCAAGCAATGCAACCATCACAATGCCGAGTGGCGCAAACCCGGTGTAGTTGTCAACCATCTCAAGCAATATCCGGTGAAGTCCTTCTTTGGACAAAAGATTAACAGGATGAATCAATTCTTTTGTGCTTGGGTGAATGGCCGACCAGTCGGTGATGTAGGCCAGCCAGCTGAAAACCAGTGCCAACAGGGCAAAAATGAGAAATAAAGTGGCAGGGTGGGGGAGGGCATTACCGACCTTTTCGGTAACATTCAGCATCCGGTTTAAAAAAGATTGGCGTGGTTTGCTCATCGTCGTCTTTTTGGTGAATGGAAATGAAACTGGCCTGCAATAATACGATTTTTCCTTTAAAAAGTCGAGGTCAGATCAAGTAAGAAATTGATGACCAAATTTTTTACCTGTGAAGAACTTCCTTCATAATTGTTGACCATAACCACAAAAGCCACTTCACGGCCTGAGGCGGTGGTCAGGTATCCGGCATAATTGAGCACCCTTGACATTGAACCGGACTTTGCCGCAAGATTGTTTTCGAGAAACGTGCCGGTTCCGAAATTGGTCATGTTGCCTGAAACACCCGAAACAGGCAATGAAGTTTTAAACTCGGCGGAGCACTCACTTTGGATGTTCATATAATTCAAAAGGAAAATCATCTGATCAGCTGTCATCCCGTTGGCTCTTGAAAGTCCGCTGCCATCAGTAAGAAACATTCCTGAGACAGGCATCCCTTTTTCTTCCCAGAATGATTTAACAAACTGAAGTGCATGTTCATCGGATGGTGCGTTTTCGCCGGGAGTTAAGTGCAGAAGCAGTGTTTCGGCGTAAAGGTTGATGCTTTTGTGGTTGGTCGCATCAATGATTTCATTAAGGGACGGGGATTTGATTTCAAGGAGGACAGTCCGTTTTCCGGGTTGGGAATCGATATACATTGATTCAGGATTTCCTTTTACGATCAATCCAATGCCTTTTAACTTTTCGGTGAGTTGGTGAGCCGCCAGAAAAGCGGGATCGGGGATTGCTCCCCTGATCGTGAAGGCTTTCCTGTTGGCGGGAATTGTACCGCTGATGATCCTTTTCCCGGAGAGATAAGTTCCATAAATGTAGGCATTGTCGCCGTTGTCATCCGATGCTACAACCCGGTTTTCAATTTCAAGGCCGGGAATTTGGGGATGGATTCCGGTAATCGTTGCTGGTGTTCCAGCCTTGTTTTGTGTCGAAAAGGTGATTTCAAAACTGTTGTCATAAATGTTCAGCCCGGTGGCTGGGGCGCCGTAGTAATTTCCGATATCTTCCCAAATCCAGTTACCGGGAATATTTATTTCCCCAAAAATAGATGCATCCCCAATGATTTTTCCCTCAACTTTATTAATTCCTGCAGCAACGACAGCATTGGCCAAGCGCTCAAAAATATCACCATAGTGACCTTTGAAATTTGAACTGCCCAAAGCAGGGTCGCCACCTCCGGTAATATAAAGGTTGCCGGCGAGGGTTCCGTTTTTGTTGAGATGACCGGAGTATTCGAGAGTGGTCGAAAAAGTATTTCCGGAAGAAAGGGTTTCAAGTGCAGTAGCCGTGGTCAGCAATTTTTGGATCGAAGCCGGAATCATTGTTAGTGAAGAGTTATGCGCAGCAAGCACTTCGCCGCTGCTCACATCAACAGCCTTGATTGACAGGGTTGCATGGGTCAGCATCTCTGCATGGATTAAATCTTCGATCAGCTGTTCAGCTTTTTCCTGAACCTGCGCGGATACCTCCTGATCTTTCGGCAAACAACCGATCAGGATGATGAAAATAAGGAACAGGAGGGTAACTTTTGATAGATTTCTCATGATATTTTCCGGATATTGAATCAGCTATTATTAAGTCAGCAAGGCTTATTGGCTGGCATTCCTGATGGCAATGATCTCGTTGGCGATCTCTTCGATGGGTTTGTTGGTTACGGTGATAACAGGCCATTGAGGTTGTTTACTGAAGATAAATCTTGCCCAGTTCAGTTCGCGCTCCACATGGTTCAGACTGGAATAGTCAGCTGCATTCATCCCAAGATACTCAAGCCTTACATGACGCAATGTAGAGAGGTTGTGCGCGAAGGCAGTCAGGCAAAAAACACGCTCCGGGGGCAGTTGAAAAATTTCATCAGGGGGATTGTGGTTCAAAATGATAGGGATGTTGGCCACCATCCATCCCTTGAATGCAAAGTAGATACTGAGCGGGGTTTTGAAGGTTCTTGACACGCCAAGTAAAACGATTTCGGCTTTGTGTAACTCCTCAGGTCGCAACCCATCGTCGTGCTGAAAAGCAAATTGCATGGCATCAATCCGTTTAAAATACTCCCGGTTGATTTCGCTGAACAGTCCTGGCTTTTCGGAAGGGGAGTGCATCAGTTTTTCAGAAAGCCTGGCCAGTAAAGGCCCCATCAGGTCTATAGTTTCAACGTTGAGGCTGCGACCGGTGGTAATCATAAAATCCCGTAGTTCATTCGAAACCAATGTGTGAACAATAAATGCCCCCACCTCTGCGGCATCTTTCACCGCATCCTCAATTTGCTGTTTTGTTAATACTTCGTTGTGTATTACTGTTTCAAGCTTGTGATCGGGAAATTGCGTGATGGCTGCGTTCAGGGCCTGGGTAGCTGTGCGACCCGTTCCGTCGGATACGATGAAAATTTTTGCCATGATCATTCTATTTTAAACGCATCAAAATTAAGGATTTTTACCTGCCAGTTTTTTGAAAGATCAAATTTACGGGTAATGAATGGTCGTATGGCAAAACCGGTTACAATCATTGTCCCGCTGATCATCAGCGTAGATTCATCTATGATTGGATATTCCTTGTGAATGGCACGATTCGTCCCGTCAATAAGGAAATAAGCAATGCCACCCTGGATGAAAAACAGGGACGAAAGCCGGTTGAGAAATCCGCTACTCCTGTAAATAGCCGCAATATTGCTTAGACCAACCTCAAAGTTATCAATCAGTATACTGGTGTCGCTGATTTGAAGTATTTCCCCCTTTAATTCAAAATTTCCACGGGAGGTCTCGAGGTGTATTTTGTTCCCCTCCTGATATTTGAAATTCTTGACTTCTCCCTTTTTTTGTAAAACAAAATAACGCTGTGCACCTGCATGTGATGATTCCAAAAACAATACAACGAACAACAAAAAAACGATTGTGGTTCTCATAATTTCTGGTGAATAATTGTTTTCAAAATACTGATGTCTTGAGTGTTGTTAGTGCAACTCCACAGCATGGATCATATAGTAAAGGTGCTCGATGTGTTTGGAAATTTCGGTCATGTACTCGGTAACGGCTTTCACTGATCCCGGAAGGGCAAATAAAAGGGTTTGCCCTGAAACTCCGGCAATGGCGCGACTGACAAGGGCCGTTGGTTTTTCTACCCCATATTTCCATCGTATCATCTCCATGATGCCGGGGATCTCTTTTTGGATAAATTTTCGCATGATGTCCGGGGTGATGTCGCGCGGCCCGATGCCGGTTCCGCCTGTAGTGATAATCAGGTCGGTGTGCTGTGTCAGTTCTGATGTGAGTTGCTCCTCCAACAACATTTCATCATCAGGCATGATCTGGGTGGAGATGTCAAAGCGCCAGTTCAGTTTGCTGAAAAGGGTTTCCACCATCTTTGTGATTACCGGTCCGCTGCGGTCGTCATATACACCACGGAAAGCGCGGTCGCTCAGAGTGATGATTTTTATGTTGAACACTTTGGGTAAAAATTTCATTTCATCACCTGCCTTCAGCATGCCGCCCTTGAAAACCCTGCAAAACAAACCTTCGCGGGGCATCAGGTAGTGTCCTGGGTCCCGGAATTGATCATGAAAGGGCTTTCCTTTAAAGACAACTTCAAGCAACACATCCTCTCCAAGAAAACGATCGAAAATCCGGGCATCCAGTTCCTGGTCTGTCTCGAAAGTGATGTTTTCGGCAAAGCTGCCATATTCGAGCGGCTGGGCTCCGGTAATCAGGTAAAATCGCTCTGCTGCTGCAATATCCATCATGCTCACCGGTCTTAGCGAGCCGGCATGGACATCACCCTGAACTCCCTGTACATCAATCAGGATCTGATCAACCGGATATTTTCGCCCACGGGTTGCATTCGCATTTACCGAAATGATTTTTATTGTTGAAGTCATAACTCAGGATTTTTTCTGATAAATGATTTTATCTCCCGACTTCACCTTCCCTGTGCTGATCACTTTGGCAAAAATGCCTTCCTTGGGCATCACGCAGTTGCCCACTTCGCGAAAAATGGCGCAACCGGTTCCATGACACTTCTTCCCGATCTGTGTTACTTCAAGCTCTGTGTCGCCAATAATCAGACGGTCGCCAGGGTTGGTTTCATAAAGGACGATGCCTTCCGTAGTAATGTTTTCGGCAAATTCGCCAAAGGTCACTTCACGTCCGGCTTTTGCCCCCCATTTGTTTACACTTTCCAAAGCCAGCAAACTGACCTGCCGGTGCCAGTCGCCGGCATGAGCATCACCCTCCACGCCTTTGTCGGTGAGTAAAATTTCCGGAACCGGTGTTTTTATTGTCCCTTTCTCCTTTGAAATGTTGACGCTTACAACTTTTATTTCCATAGATCATCATTCATTTACAGTGGGCAAAGATAAGGATTATGGCGTATGTTCCGTTTTGGTCGTTATTTATCAAATAGCTTTACTTTTACCAAAAAATTACGACCAATGAGCGATATCAGGGAAATCACCGACCGTATTGTTGCCTTTCGCAACGAACGCAACTGGGAGCAGTTTCACAATCCCAAAGATCTGGCCATAGCCCTCTCCATCGAAGCGGCCGAACTGAACGAGCTGTTTTTGTGGAAGAACGTGGATCAGATCGTGCAGACCGACCGTGAAGCCGTTGCCGACGAACTCGCCGATGTGTTGGTTTACGCGCTCTTTCTGGCTCAGAAATTTGATTTTGATGTGAAAGAGATCATCTTCAACAAAATGAAAAAGAACGCAATAAAATACCCCGTTGAGAAAGCCCGTAACCTCTCTTTGAAATATACCCAACTTTAATTGAGGAATTAGTCTAGCAAGAAAACACCCTGAATTTGATTTTCAACGATTTCTTTTCCCCGCCCTTCCCAATGGGATCCCTTCGGGAAAAGGGAGTAAATCGTTGAAAATCAATGCTCCCTTAAGGGCTGGGGTAATCATTGATTTTCAACATTAGGAGTTTTCTTGCAGAGACTAATTAATCTTCGTTTTTCGAAACCTGGTTGTAATAAGCCACCACAGCCCGCAGGTCTTGCGGATTTCTCATTTTCAGTTTTTCATTTCTGATCAGCCGTTTGATATCCTGGCTGTAATCGCCAAATGAATCTGCAAAGTTTTTTGACTGTGGATGCACCTCTTTTGGCGTCTCCCCGCCAAACTGGATCAGGCAGGTCTGTGTTCTGTAAATGACCTCCTCATCTGTAGCGGGATCAATTTTGCGGTAAGAGGCTGCCCACCTTCTCAGCAGCCGGCAATTGCCATCTTCGATCAGTTCAAGGTACCCCTGGTTCAGGATTCCTTTACAGATGAAATGCTCAAAAACAAATACCTGGTCGGCAATACGGATCACTTTAATCTCTTCCGAATTGGCAATAGCAAGTATTTCACCGTTTTTGACAAAGTGCATTTGCTGTGTAAGCAGGTTGTACTTCAGGTTTTCAATTTCGATTACATTTCCATCTCTCATGATCACTACCCCTTGCTGCCAGCCAGGGTTTAAAAACGCATCTCCCGGAATTCCTTCCGGTTCAGTGGTGGTTGACTGTCCCCCTGAGTTTTCAGTTTGAATCAGCGGTACCGCAGGTTTTACTCCTACAACCTTATCATTGGACGATGGCGAGGATTGCTTTGCCGGGTGCTGCCCGCAGAGAGGGGAAATGATAACACCCAGGCACAGAAAAATGAGGACCATCCCCATTTTTTCTTTGTTGATTTGTGTTTTCATGGCGCATTGTATTTTGAAAATTAATACTCGAAAAAGCGCCTAAATATACAACAATTTTCCGGACGATGCAAACTCATAGGTGCAGAAAGCCCTCACAGCGATACCTGGAACTAATGAATATCCTTTATTCATCAGTATTTCCGCTTAACCGGCCTTGCCAATAAAAAAATGACTGAAAGTGTTTTTTCAGGTTAGTTTCCTTTTCAAAGATCCCATAAACTGCAGATCCGCTGCCACTCATCTGGGCATAAATTGCACCGTAATTATAAAATTGAGATTTGATGTGTTGGATTGAGGGAAATTTCTCAAATACAGGTTGTTCAAAATCATTGCTGAGATGATGACGCCATTGATGGATTGAGTTGCTAATCACTACCGGCAGTTGTACTTCAGCCGTCGACGGTTTGATGGCTGCATAGGCATCCATGGTACTGATATACACATCCGGTTTGACGATTATCATGAGATACCCGGAAAGGTCAAGGCTGAGTTTTTCAAACTGATCACCCTTTCCATAAGCAAATACAGGCTGATTTTGAATAAAAAATGGACAGTCACTGCCCAATTGCCGGGCATACTCTTCCATCGTACCGGTTGACAATTCCAGCGAAAAAACCCGGCTGATCAGCTTAATCATGAATGCGCCGTCTGACGAACCTCCGCCAAGCCCGGCTCCAATTGGGACCGTCTTATGCAGGTGTATTTTTACCGGGGGCAAACTGAAATCTTTTTCCAACATTCGCCAGGCTTTTATGCAAAGGTTGTCCTCCTTATTTCCCGGAATTTCGATTCCCGAACTGCTAAATTCAAACTTTTTATCGCCGGCCACCACCAGTTCGAGGGCATCGCAAAGTGGCACAGGGTAAAAAATAGTTTCGATGTTATGAAAACCATCTGAGCGCTTTTGCGTTACCTGCAACCCCAGGTTGATTTTTGCATTGGGAAACAATACCATATCAATTCATGTTGTTTATGCTGCAAAAGTAATTACTTCAATTAACGCTTAAAGTATTTGCCCTTACAAATTGTCTTAATTTTGCAACGGAATTACATCAAAACACCCATTAGATGCCAATCATTCATTCACTATTTACATGGCTGATAAAGAAAAGGATCCATCAGATCGATCTTTTTATCAAATATCCGGTTGATGTACAGATGGATTGGTTTAAAAAACTGATTGCCACCTCAAAAGATACTGAATGGGGGATGAAGTATGACTACAAATCTATTTCAACCGTTGATGAATTCAGGCAGCGTGTTCCTGTGGGTGATTACAATAGCCTGAAACCGTTCATTGACAGGCTGCGCGAGGGCGAACAAAACCTCTTGTGGCCTACCGACATCAAATGGTTTGCAAAGTCATCAGGCACGACCAATGATAAAAGCAAATATATCCCGGTGAGCACCGAAGCACTTGAAGAATGTCACTTTAAGGGCGGCCGAGATATGCTCGCCATTTATGTGAACAACCATCCCGACTCGCATATCTTCTCAGGTAAAGGCCTGGTGATGGGCGGGAGCCGGAACATCACCGAAGTGAACAACGAAAGTTATTACACCGGCGACCTCTCTGCCATCATCATACAGAACCTGCCTTTCTGGGCACAGTTGAAAAGCACCCCGGGTTCATCCATCGCACTGATGGAAGATTGGGAAGGAAAAATCGAGAAAATGGCTGATATTACCATTGGACATGATGTTACGAGCATTTCAGGGGTCCCTTCATGGACTTTGGTGCTTATTAAAAGGATACTTGAAAAAACTGGGAAGAAAAACCTGCTTGATATATGGCCAAACCTCGATGTCTTTTTCCACGGAGGTGTAAATTTCGATCCCTACCGGAAACAATTCAGGCAATTGATCGATTCCGATGAAATGAACTATATGGAGACCTACAACGCTTCTGAAGGCTTTTTCGGAATTCAGTACCGCTCTGATCTCAACGACATGCTCCTGATGCTTGATTATGGCATTTTCTACGAATTTGTCCCCATAGATGAAATTGATAAAGAGCAGCCAAAAACCCTCTGGCTTGACGAGGTAAAGACAGGCGAAAACTACGCGATGGTCATTTCCACCAATGCCGGTCTGTGGCGCTATATCATTGGGGATACCATCATGTTTACCTCTATCAATCCTTACAGGGTTAAGATCACCGGGCGAATCAGAAATTTCATCAATGCTTTCGGTGAAGAGCTGATTATCGACAATGCTGAAAAAGCACTGATCATTGCCTGCGAAAAGTGCCATGCCATTGTTGCTGAATATACTGCTGCACCAGTTTACTTTTCTGACGAAAAAAGTAAGGCTGCACATGAGTGGGTGATCGAGTTTGAAGTCCCCCCCAGGGATATTGAGTTTTTTACTGATACACTGGATACAGCCCTCAAATCGCTCAATTCAGACTATGAAGCCAAACGCCATAAAAATATGCTGCTACAGGAGCCCCTTATCCGGGTTGTTCCCAAGGGTACTTTTTACAAATGGCTCAAAAAAAGAGATAAACTTGGCGGCCAAAACAAAGTTCCGCGCCTGTCAAACGATAGGAAAAATATTGATGAGATTCTTGGAATGATAGGGTAATTTCCATGTGTGGAGTGTTGGAGTAATGGGAAAAATAAATGAACCAGGTCTTTTTGGTAAAGCGCGTTGTTGACCTTAAAATCCAAATTCAGCCAGCATTTCAGCGAAATTCTCCCTTTCTCCACCTAACTCGACCAACCTGATGGAAGTTTCACTCAATCGGATTATCCCAAAAGTTTTATTTTCTATGGGCTGAAACGCAGGAAAAACATCAACATCACTGAAGTTCTTCCTGATAAATGCTGATCTGGTCTCCGGGTCTGGGAAAAAAACATCTGCAAAGTATATCCGACCCGGTTCTGCAATAAGCGGCAGGTAATAGATTTCAAATTCAGAAAAACCTTCAAATAGCCCAATCCATTTCGAAATTCCATTTTGCAGGCCAAGCGTTCCTCTAACGAATTTTAATGCTCCATGGTCGACAAACATTTCGTTAATATCAGTAAATGCCGGGATGATGAGATCGGAGCCGGCAATCAGTTGAAGGAGTTTTTTGGCTGTTGTCTTTGTTTTTTCAATGTCCTCTTCGCTTCCTGTAAAATTAATGACGTTCAGGTAAAATGACCCTTTTGCCGCCTGGTATTGGTAGGCTGTCAGGCAGTCTTCAGCCACAAAAAGAGAAGATTCGTTGCACCTGAACCGTTTGATGCTCATCATTCCAAACGCTGCCAGCGGACTTTCCATCCGGTAGATCTCTAATTTCAGCACAGTGCTTTCAATTTCGATTTCCTGAACGCGCAACCCCTCGAAACCATATTCAAGGTAAAGGTCGGCGCCACCGTTCATGTATCCCCAGAGCGCGTTGCCGTCATAAATATTATTTGCCGAAGTGGTCACACCTGGAAGATCAGTAAGGGTCAGTTCCGGCAATTCTTGTGCGTTTATAGATAGAGAGCCGACGGCCAAAAAAAGGCAAATCAGCAAACGGTGCTTAAATTCAAAGCGTATGATAAAAATATTGTTGATCAAATTTGTTGAAGTATGGATTTTTAGAATTTTGAATTTGTTTTAGTTGTCATTTGAATTTTGTGATTTCAGCATCAGGTAAGGTTAACAACCTCAAGGTCAATTTTTTCCGGATCTGCTTCACCAAGTCCTAATGCTGCAGCGAGTTCCATGAATTTGCGACCTTTTGGCAACTCTTCCTCCTGAACCCCTTCTTCAATCCTTTTGGCAATCACAATGTCGTAACCCACCCGGTCAACTGCCACGGCATCGCTGCCAACAAGTATAGTGTTGTAGTTGCAGATAAACTGCGGGTTGGCGCCTGGTCCACCATCAAAGCATCCTTTGATCCCATCCACAATATTCAGCACCACTTTATCGCGCACCGGCGGAAAAGCGCAGACCTGAGCGCAGGTCTCCGACCACAGATACTTATGCAACCTTCCGGTGTTGGTGATTACCCCATAAGCCAGGTTTTTCAGACATAAAGTAACCGAAGTGCCCGCATTTTTCAATATTGGCAGGTTGATGATCTTGTCCACCTCCTGCGTACAAATTTTCGAAAAATATGAATACTTCCCACCATTGACCATGTAAGGGAGTGTATACGCATCGTATTCTTCCTCATAATCAGCCCAGTAAAACCACTCTTTGTCCACCATTTTCTCACCATACATAATGCCGTCTTTATCGTAAAAGCTGTCTTCGGCATCTTTGATCTCTGTTCCCCTGATGGCAACCCCAGGATAATTCTCATTGTCGAAACCGGTTTCTGCAAGTTGAAACTGACGTCTGTCCCAGATCACAATATTTTTTCGCGGTATACCGGCCTCCTCAAGTTGTCTGACAACTGATTTTGTGACTGCATGGCTGGTTGAAAGCATTTTTCCGGCCACGGGGTTCACTTTCAATCCGATCACTTCATTTGGAGCAACAAACTGCAGCCAGGCGTCTTTCAACGTTGCCGCTCCTGTGAGCGAAAGCATGGCTTGTGAAATCATTTCATAAGCGGCATCCTCAACCGGCTCCTTGTCCACCGAACTGCCCGGGTGGTTGACCCTGACAACCTTGCCCGGGTACTTCCCCGGCATCGAGGTCTCAGTCCGCGGGTATTTCATTGCATCGGCAATGTTGGTTGACGGTTTTTCGGGAGTGGCTTTTTCCTGTGCCTGAAGATTTTGGATCAACGACGGTGGCATGATGGCAGCGCCCAGACTACCTGCAGCAGCAAGCCTGAAAAAGTTGCGCCTGCCGAGTTTATTTTTATCATTCATATTTTTTGTTTTTGAAATTGAAGTCAAATGTAGGAATATTTTTTAATTGAAGGATTTATTCTTGTAACTCATTTATTATCTGCCAGAAAACTTTTCATGTTGAAAATCATTGTTTGCCCCAACCCTCCCGAAGTCTCGGGATAAATTCCGGGAGCAATGATTTTCAACGATTTACTCCCTTTAGGGGCGGGGAAAATAAATCGTTGAAAAATCAGGGTGTTTTCTGGCAGGCATTACTTAACCTTACACGCTAAAATATTCCCGAAAAGTCTTTGCCAATCCATTTAAAAGCATGTACTTTGCAAAAAATAATTTTTACTGTTATTTAATTCACATTTTAGTTTTAAACCTTAAAAAATTAGTGCAATGGATCTCGAAAAATTCATGAATGACCTGGAGAAAAAGCATCCGGGCGAAATGGAGTACTTACAGGCCGTAAGAGAAGTCCTTGAGTCACTCGAGGATGTGCTGCTCGAAAACCCTCAGTTCGAAACTGCCGGAATCATCAAGCGGATTGTTGAACCTGATCGCGTGTTCATGTTCAAAGTGCCATGGGTTGACGACAATGGTAATGTGCAGGTAAACCTGGCTTACCGCGTGCAGTTCAACAACGCCATCGGGCCTTACAAGGGAGGAATGCGTTTCCACCCTAGCGTGAACCTGAGTATTCTGAAATTCCTCGGTTTTGAGCAGATTTTCAAGAATAGCCTCACAACTCTTCCCATGGGTGGAGGAAAAGGTGGTTCTGACTTCGATCCAAAAGGCAAATCCGACCATGAAATCATGCGTTTCTGCCAGGCTTTCATGCTCGAGTTATGGAAATACATCGGGCCCGAAACCGATGTACCTGCAGGTGATATAGGTGTTGGCGGTCGCGAAATCGGTTACATGTATGGCATGTATAAGAAACTGGCATCAGAGCACACCGGTGTGTTCACCGGCAAAGGCCTCAATTGGGGTGGCAGTTTGATCCGTCCCGAAGCTACAGGATTCGGTGCAGTGTATTTTGCCCAGGAAATGCTTGCTACCAAAGGTGAGACTTTCGAAGGCAAAGTGGTAGCAGTTTCTGGTTTTGGAAACGTTGCATGGGGCGCTATACAAAAGGTAACCGAGCTTGGCGGCAAAGTAGTTACGATTTCAGGTCCTGACGGCTATGTTTATGATCCGGATGGTATCTCAGGTGAAAAGATCAACTACCTGCTCGAGCTCAGAGCTTCTAACCAGGACATCGTGAAGCCTTATTCGTTCGAGTTCCCGGGCGCAAAATTTGTACAGGGTAAACATCCATGGGAAGTGAAATGCGATATTGCTTTACCATGCGCCACCCAAAACGAGTTGAATAAAGAAGATGCTGAAAGCCTTGTAAACAATGGTTGCATTTGTGTTGCTGAAGGCGCCAACATGCCTTCCACACCTGAAGCTGTTGAGGTGTTCCAGAAAAACAAAGTTCTTTTTGGACCCGGAAAAGCTGTGAACGCAGGCGGCGTTGCAACATCAGGACTCGAAATGTCGCAAAACTCGATGAAATTTGGTTGGTCGCGCGAAGAGGTGGATGCCAAACTACATACTATTATGAAGAACATTCACCAGGCATGTGTAACGCATGGAACTGAAGAAGACGGATACGTCAACTACGTAAAAGGCGCCAACGTTGCCGGATTCCTCAAAGTGGCCAATGCCATGATGGATCAGGGCGTACTCTAAAAGTATTGTTCAAAAAGAAAAAAGCTCCCTACCGCTGGTTGGGGGCTTTTTTTTAAACAGTTGAAACACTGACAAGTCTTGAAGACACTGTCAGGTTTTGATTAAGTCAGTTTTTTTTGTTCAGCTTAGGCTTCATCCTGTCTTTTAGCCTTGACCGAACGCAATTTATTGCAAGTCACCTTTTGAATCTTATCAAACACCCACCAAGTTTGAAAATTTTGTGGTTATAACAATTGATTCACAGGGTGACTTCAATTGCTTCTGAATGTTGAATAGTTGAAAATTCATCAAATTGAAGTTTGGCTGTAATAGCTAAAAGTCTAACTTTGTCGCTCGGATTTTTTATAACATTTAATTTTAAGAAAAGATGAAAGATTTCAATTCTATTGAAGATATCCTCGATTTCGCTATTGGAAACGAGCAGGATGCAGTTGATTTTTACAGTGAACTGGCAGGCAATTCGCGCAACGATGAGATGCGGGAGGTTTTTACCCAATTTGCCAAAGAAGAGATGGGGCACAAGTCCAAATTGCTGAAAGTGAAAACTGAAGGCACTTTCCACATCCAGAAACAAGAAATCCTCGACCTGAAGATCAGCGACTATGTGGTGGATGTGGAACCCAGGCCCAACATGTCGTACGAAGAGGCACTGGTGCTGGCTATGAAACGCGAAAAATCTGCCTTTAAGCTTTACACGCGGCTGAGCGAGAAGACAAAGGATGAGCATATCCGGCAGATTTTCCAGTCGCTGGCCATCGAAGAATCAAAACACAAGCTGCGCTTCGAAGTGGAATACGACGAGTTTGTGATGAGGGAGAATTAATCCTACGGCAGGACCAATTGCCAAAATCGCCCACATTCAGCATAATAATTTGATTTACCTGCGTTTTATCTGGAATTAATCACTGCAGGAAATTGCGTATGGAATTTGTTAACCCTTTGTTTTTGTATGGCCTCGCGGCCATTGCCATCCCCATTATTATTCATCTGTTCAACTTCAGGAAGTTCCGGAAGGTCTATTTCACCAATGTGAAGTTTCTGGAGGAGTTGCAGCA
>JACZJL010000061.1 GCA_014860585.1 Bacteroidales bacterium
CCCTCAGGCTAAACTGCACATCCGCGCTGATGAGGAAGAACATGCTACCTTGCGGCTGGAGGCTACCGGTAGCAATAAACACTCGCGACTTTACTTTTCTGATGATATTTACCTCACGGCATCACCACAAAACAACCTGAGCTTCACCCTGCCCGAAAACAACAATTTGATTTTCGAAAACGGTAAGGTTGGCATTGGCACAAACGATCCTCAGGCAAGACTACAGGTTGTGGGTAGTATGATTGCAGGAGGGAATAATATTGCCAGTGGCGCCAATGCTATCGCTATCGGGACAAACACAACTGCTTCCGGATATTCATCATTTGCTTCTGGTAATCTTTCTATAGCTTCTGGGGAAGTATCAACAGCAATAGGAGGAAATGTAACTTCTAGTGCTCCATCTGCTATAACAATCGGGCGGTTCCTGAACGCTTCTGGATCAAGGTCAATGGTGTTAGGAAGTGGTAAAGACAATACTTTACGTCTTACAAATGGGATTCCTCATACATTAATGATAGGCTTCAGTAGCGATAAGCCAACCATTTTTGTAAGTGAAACCCCCTATGGTTACCAAACCGGCAAAATCGGCATTGGCAACGTAACCGACCCACAGGCTAAACTGCATATCCGCGCTGATGAGAATGAGCATGCCACTTTGCGGCTGGAAGCTACGGGGAGCGATAAACACTCAAGCATCGCTTTTTCCGGCGAACATTTCATCATCGCCAAAGAGAACGACCACCTCAGCTTCAATACAAGCCAGGACAAAACTTTTCTCTTTCACAACGGCGATATCTTTATCGAAGACATCACCAAAGGCATCATCATGAAATCGCCCAACGGCCAGTGCTGGCGCGGGGTGTTGTCGGACAACGGGCAATTGGTCTTCAGCGTTGTTACCTGTCCGGATGGCTCCGCTAATGTTCCTGAACCTTCCATTGAGCCTGCCCTGCAAATGAAAATTTATCCCAATCCCACCGATGGAACCATCACCATTGAGGTTCCCGATGGCGTTAACAATGCCGACTGGTCGCTCAGGTCAACCGACGGCGCCCTGCTGATGCGCAACCGGATCACATCCGGCAAAACGGAAATCAGCCTGACGAACTTTGTTGCCGGCGTTTATGTGATAAGCATCGAACAAAACGGCCGCCTCATTGCAAGCGAAAAGGTGGTGAAACAGTGATCAATATTAACCAAAATAAATCCCTGAAGTCATGAAAAAATATTCAATGCTTTTGCTTGTTTTCGCAGTTTATGCATTACCTGCCTTTGCGCAGGATAACCTGAACACCACGCGAATCGGCGTGTGGCCTTATTCGTGGGGAAATACCTTAGCAATACACGAAGATCATCTTTTTTTGAGCTACGGACGGGTAATCCAGGTTTATGAATACGCCAACCCCCAACAACCAGAGCTTAAAGGCGAAATTTTTGTGGATGACAGGATCAATGTTTTAGCCTTTGCTGATGGAAAGGCTTATGCCGCTGGATATGCTGGTTTTTTCATCCTCGACGTCTCCAATCCCGAACAACCTGAAATTATCTCGCATCTCGATATTCCAGGTTTTGCCTACGGTGTGAGTCTCTATGCTAATTTCGTATACCTGGCAATGTATGATAATTACTTTGGTATCATTGATATCAGCGATGCAAATAATCCGGTTATGGTTGCTGTCCACCAAATGGAGCATCAGATGAATGACGTCGTTATGCTGGATGGTCTTGCATGGATAGCGGCAGGAACATCAGGCGTTATGGCTTATGATCTGGGTGATCCGACAACGCCTGAACTCGTTTACCATTATTCTACTTCTGGCAATATGCGAAGTCTGGCAATTGTTGACGATCTGCTCTATGCTTTTAACAAGGACCAGGGGCTAATGATTTTTGATATTGCTAAACTCCCGGCTTTCAATTTATTATCAACCACATACATTTACGGTTGGGGTACTGTAATCAATATTGAGAATGATGTTATTGCAGTTACACTTAGCTGGATAGGCTTCGCGCTTTATGACATCTCCAACCCCTCTGCACCTGACAGCCTTGGAACTTTTTATGCTGATGTGCCTAACAGACAGGTAATACTAAAGGATGGTTATGCCTATCATTGTCATGGTCCTGCTTTCAACATCATTGATATAACTGCTCCTTCTGAAATGACCCTGCTGTCAAGTATTGGCCTGTCAAGTCCAGCTAAGAACGCCAATTATTGGGATAACCACCTTTATGTTAGCGCACCAGCAGAGACCATCATGGTTTTGGATATTACCGACCCTCTAAATGTTGTAAAGGTTTCTGAGATCGAAAAATCAGAAACCTCTTACGAAATCTATGTTAAAGACGACCTGTTGTTTAACAGCCATTACTATGATATTATGGTTTATGATGTGACGCAACCTTCTGATCCGATTTTTCTTAACTCGTTTAATACAGCCGCAACTCCTGACAACATTTTAAAACATAACAACCTGCTTTTCGTAGGGCATTCCAACAACCTTGAGGTATTTGACATTTCAGACATCATGTTTCCACACCTGCTGGGGGTTTATCCTTATGGTTGGATAAATGAAATGATTGCTGAAGGAAACCTTCTGTACCTGGCGAGCACCTTGAGTGTTATAGTTCTTGACATTAGCGACCCGTTCAACATTAGTCAATTATCAAGTATCCAAAACTATGGTTCCACATCGCTGGACTTAAAAGGCTCGATGCTTTATGTAGTTTCCAGTGTTCATTATACCATTTCCGAAAAATCGTTGAATGTTTTCGATGTATCAGACCCCACCTCAATTTTCAGGGTAAAAAGCATGGAACTAAGCAGGGAATTTAACAACGTTTTTATCGAAGGGGATTATTTGTATGTCTATGAACGGAGTATTGGATTGCAGATATATGATATTCAGCAATTAACGCCGGTTCATTGTGGTTTTTACAGCAACCGGCTTTTAGAGTCAAAAACACCGTTTGTTAACGGGCTCATTTATGTACCTGTTATAGCAGGTATAGACATCGTACAAAACGACCTTCTTACTTCTGTCGAAAACATCTTTATCGAACGTGAAGACCGGTTAAACCTGTTCCCCAATCCGGCGGGTGATTTTATCAGCTTCATGCTGGAAGACCCCTACAATTCAGGCACATTCAGCTATGAAATCATCCAGATGAATGGCACGGGAATTAAATCGGGAAACCTTACAGCCGGGCAGCAACAGATTAGTTTGGATGGTCTGCCTTCCGGCGTTTATGTTCTTCACCTCTTACAATCTGGGGAAAAATCTAAAAGCGGCTTGTTCATTATTCAATAGCCAGTCATTTCAATGGACCAACCGGAGACGTTTGGAACTAGCTGATCAATAAATTTTTTTTCCTAAAAGGTTCAATCTTTTAGTAGTGGTCTTGTTCAGAAAGCGGTCAAAAGCCAAAGGAAAAATTTCCGCTTAGGTTGGAGCCTAAGCAGAAATAATGTTTCAGTAGTGGTTGTGCTACATCTGGTCTATTCAGGTAGGTTTGATCCTTAATTTCAATCTGACTATTACTATGCATGTAGAAAACAGCCTGCAGGAAAACAGGTTAGCCAATGTTTATAAAAAGGTTGACCAGATTCTTTATTGCAACTTCAATGAACTTCGATTGATTTGATTCGGGAAAATTTCGAAGATTTTTCCTTGCCCGAATTATCATAAAAAGTCAGATTGCCCTTGTAGTAGCCTGTTATTTTCTTGTTATCAGATGTGTTACAATCAGCTGTAATTGTGTATGTTGAGCCCGATTTTTCAATGGTTACTGTTCCACCGGTTATAAAAACGTAAGTTCCTGATCCGTTTGTCATATCGAAATCGATCAAAGCAATGCTGTAGTCAAATGTATTGGCATTGTATGTTTCATTTGCATCGAACGAATAGGTTCCCGGAACAAGGTCGGTGGATGATGACGAAAACATTTCCCAAAGAATCGCATGTCCCTGACCTGTTGGGTCTTCTCCATTATATTCGACCCCTGGTGATAAAAGTATGACATCAAAATTGTAGCTCGCGGGGTTTGTGTTTACCAGACCGTAAAACTCAATGATTCCTTTGTCCATGTCATATTCAAGACCATTATAAAGCAAGCTGCTACTCATTTCCAACGTAGTGAAATTTGCTTCGTTACCATAAGCAGTACCTTCACTATTTGTAGCGTAGGCCCGATAGTAATAGGTAGTTTGAGCAGTAAGCCCGGTAATTGTGTCATCAAAAGCACCGGTTATGTTGTTTTCATCCACTGAATAGAAGTTACTGAGTGTGGGATTGGGGCTGGTGTTCCAAACCAATCCTTTCGCGGTGATTACAGAACCACCATCGTTGGTTACGTTACCGTTGATGATAGCTGAGGAATGGGTAATGGCTGAGACGGCATCTGTTGTTACCGAAGGAGTAGTGTTTTTATCCTCATCATCTTTGCTGCAACCTGCAATTGTTGTCAAAATAATACCAATACCAAGTAAAATCTTAAAACTAATTTTTGTCATACATACGAATTTTTATTTCCTACTCTTAAGGCTTTTCGGTAACGCCCCCCAATTTGCCAACCGGGGAAGGCCGTTTTTTTAAGTGGGCGCTGGTCTCCACTTTACTATTGTTATGTATTTTCGCCATTGCTGTCAAATGTATCTTTCATCAACATTCGTTTTACAAATAATGATGCTTTTGCATAGGACAGAAGCTAAAATGCTTTACCTAATCTAATTGAAAAGGAAGGTGTTATGTCGTTTGTGTCATACCAGATTTGTGGTCCGGCATCCAGGCTAAACCGAAAATTCTTATTCGTGAGAACATTGACCCCAATTGGGAAATAGGCTTTCCATTCGCCGTATCCATACCCTTGCGATGCGCCCAAATGAAAGTTCAATCGTCCGTTTCTTATGGCAGGAAAGTAGAATTTCACTCCGAGTGAAGCTCCTAATATCCCAACTCCTGCTTCTGCACCAAAATTTGGCGTCAGTAACCGTTCATAATAAACTCCAACATATGGATCGCTTGCCCCCAGGTTAAGGCTGACGATATTTTTCAAAGAGGTTTTTTCTTTGCTGTTCAGGGTTGCCACGTCTTCTCCGAACCTGTATCCAACCTTTAAACCAAACCACAGTGAAGGATTGGTGGAACTTTCAGAAAATGTAACCCCCTCAACACCGTTGGATGAAAGAATCCCTACATCTGCGCTGTATTGAAGATTGTTTTTCGCAAAATAAGTAGCGCCAACCGGTAAATAATACATTGGAAATCCGTCATAATTTATACTTGCAAAAAAGCCGGTATGAAAATTTAACCTGTCAATTCCCGGGTTTGTAAGGTAGTAATTAAATCCCGCCCCGGCGGATCTGATACCGGCGCCCATTTCGAATGAAAACCGATCGGTGAGCATTTGACCATAAGATATACCAATTGGCCATGCAGGGGCGCCTACAATGCCAAGCGAAATGCTGTTTGCTTTAATTTTGTTCGGGGAACCTGCTTCACTTTGCCCACTCAGTACCATGGGCAGGATCAGAAAAAAAAAGATGGTAATTTTGAGTAAAATGATTTTCATAAAATAATTGATTTTGAGGATTTTATATTCATGGTTTGATGAGCATGGGTAATCAAACATCTGATATCATTTTAAGTTCATAGTTTGTAGTTGTTATTGAGAATTTATCAAAATTGATTTTCAAATGATAAAGCGCTATCATTAATTAAATTGGGTGAAACCCTTCACCGGTCATCGCTCTGTAATATTTTACCTTTAGTAAAAATTGCACCGAGGGTGCAAAAAAGACATATTTGACCCTGACAGGGGGATTAAATTGAATAAAAAGTTCTTGGAAGGTAGGTCAACAGCCTGCAGGCATAGATTCCGCTTACTTCCCAGCCTAAGCGTACCGTTTAAGAAAGTTGATGATTACTACACTTTAAACCATAAATACTCGTAAGGTTTCAGGTGGAGCAGCTGGTTCTTTTCATCATAATTGGCCTGATTGCCGAACATATCAGTCCAGGTGATTTCGGGCTGGAATTTCAGGCGGCAGGATTGCGGTTGTTCCGACAGGTTGTGAACGATCAGGAGTTGCTCAGTTTGCAGTTTTCGTAAATAAACCATGACGGCCTCATTCACATTCCCTTCCTGGTTTTTTGCTTCAATCCATGTTAATGAACCGCGTCCAAAGGCTTTATAACGTCTGCGCAACTGGATCATCCGCGACAATCGCTTATGGACCTTTGCTGACAGAGAGTTGTTATCTTTCAGGTCTTTGGCCAGTTGTTTCCAGTCAATCCTCCCCCGAACCAGGAACCGTGTGTCGTCTTTCCCGGTTTCTTTGATTTTTTCCTTGTAATAATGTTCATCGTTCACTTTGCCAAATTCATCCCCATAATAAATGATAGGGGTGCCCGGAAGTGTGAGCATGACAGAGTAGGAGAGGGCGATTTTGTCGGGATTGCGCCCCATCAGTTCCGAAAGACGGGCTGAAATGCCTTCGCCCTCGCGGAAATTCCACTCAGTTTGCAGGCAATAATTGGAATGGATGTACGCACGATCTTCTTCCGAAACATAAACCAGCTCAAGACTCAGCTCGTCATGGCAGCGCAGAAAGGTAAACCATTGTGCAGTGTCGGGAATATCAGGGGTCACCTCTTTGCTCAGTGTTTTCATGATGGGTTCGCGGCTCTGCATGGCAATGGCCTTAAACATCTGTGGCATCAATGGGAAGTGGTAGCCGGCATGACATTCGTCGCCGGTTCCGAAATATTTAATCACCTCAACCGGTTTCTGGCAGGCCTCGGCAAGCAGCAGTGTGTGCGGTCTGACGTAATCAACTACTGCCCTGAAAAACTTAACTATAGCGTGGGTTTGCGGCAGGTTTTCGCAGTCGGTACCTTCTTCTTTCCAGAGGTATGGAATGGCATCCACACGGAAACCATCCACTCCATGACCAAGCCAGAAGAGCAAATTCTTCGACATCTCAATCAGAACCTGCGGATTACGATAGTTCAGGTCGGGTTGAAAACTGAAAAAGCGGTGGAAGAAGTTCCAGTGACCATCCGGCTCCCAGTTGCTTGTCTCCATCCCTTTAAAGATGATCCGGGCATCTTTGTATCGGTCTGTATCCTTGCTCCAGATGTAAAAATTACGGAATGGATTGTCCTCACTTTTCCGTGCTTCCACAAACCAGGGATGCTCTTCGGAGGTGTGGTTCATCGCGATGTCGAAGATCACCCGAATACCCATTTTATGTGCATCATCAATGAATTTTTTAAACACGCCATATTTTTCTTCATCACCGGCATTTGCAGGCAAACCCATCAATTCATCCCTCACTTTCGTGTAATTTCTGATGTCAAAACCGGCATCCCGCATCGGCGAATCAAGGATAGGCAACAACCAGAGGCAGTTTACACCGAGCTCCTTCAGGTAGTTCAGCTTATCCGTTAAACCTTTGAAATCATTGTTGAACAGATCAATATAAAGCGAGTACACGATGGCATCCTTGTACCATTCGGGCTGTTGTGCTTCGATGGTATGGGATTGCCTGAAAACTTCCAGGAAATCAATAAATTCAGTAAGTTGGCTTTCATTGGCTTCTCCATAGAGTTGAATCCAGAGTTGCCTGAGTTTTTCGATGGTTGGCATGTTGTGTTATTTTGAGTTGATGATTAATATTGAACCTGTAAAATCAACCTGGGATCGGTCCAGTTGAAGCGTATTGTAAGTTGATTATTTTCCATGTCAAACCAGGCCGCAGGGGGCGCTGATTCTTCAAAAGATTGAAAAGAGGCGGTTGGTTTTATGTTTTGATCGCCTGCCCGTATGTTTCCGGGTGATTTGTTGAATGAATGAATTACCAGCTCGATCGTTCTACCCGAAGGCATACCTTGATATTCCAGGTCGTTTTGACGGCTGAAAGTAAACAGGGTAAAATTATCGAAAAGCACCGCCTGCATTTTTAGTAATTCGTAAAGCCCCTTTTCATAGGCATTCATGGTTCTCCCATCATCTTCGTACATCACGAAGTCGGAGTTGAGGATTTCCGGATCGAAATAATAATGAACGATAAGGTTTTCGGACGAATATTCCTCCGTATTGCGGATGGGTTCAATCAAGGGAATAAAACTGCCGCCTCGGGCATAAACAGGGATGTTTTCGTAAGAAGTCGGCACTTCCATCCATTTTCCCCCGGTGTATTTTTCGTTGGTAAAAAAGTCGAACCAGTTGCCTTTGGGCATGTAGAAGCGTCTTGATGTTTGTCCTCTTTCAAAAATCGGGGCTACCAGCAAGTTTGGTCCCCAAAGATATGTGTCATCAATTTCACCAATTTCGGAGTTATCGGGTTCTTCAAAAAAGAGTGGACGGGTCAGGGGTGTGCCCAGAGTGCTGTTCAGCCATGCAAGGGTGTAATTATAGGGCAACATCCGGTAGCGCAGGTTGATGTACTCTTTCAGCACGGCTTGCGCTTTCTGACTGTAGAATACAGGTTCGACGGGAGCAGTGGTATCGCCGTGAGGGCGATAAATGGGATTAAACACACCGTACTGCATCCAGCGGAGGTAGAGTTCTTCGTCGGGTGTGCCTCTGGCAAATCCCCCCAGGTCGGAGTGCATGTAGGAAAATCCGCTCAGGGTCATTCCAAGGACGGCAGTCGGCTGCGCTTTAAATCCGTCCCAGTCGCGTGAAACATCGCCCGACCAGGGATAAACACTAAAACGCTGTGATCC
Source organism: Bacteroidales bacterium (assembly GCA_014860585.1). Lineage (NCBI taxonomy): Bacteria > Pseudomonadati > Bacteroidota > Bacteroidia > Bacteroidales > Bacteroidales bacterium. The sequence continues at coordinate 8,733 of JACZJL010000061.1, forward strand.
GGCAAAACCCGCGCGGTTGAGGTTAAAAAGCCGGACGTCAGGGTATTCAGCTGCATAGAAATCCGACAACATTTTATGCCAGTAATGGCTGTAGATATTGTGCACATCTTCGGCGGTACCTGCAGTATGAACCATGTCCGTAGGATGTTTTTCAGGCTCGCCAAGATCGCCCCACCAGCCGGCCACCCCGATCTCGTTCTGGGCCTTGTATTTGCTCCAAAACCATTGCCGAGCCTCTGGGTTAAAAATATCGATCAATCCACCCAGGCCAAACCAAAAATCCTGGATCACAAATGGTTCACCTTTTTCATTTTTTGCCATCAACCCCTTTGCACTTGCGAGTTCCCAGTTCTTTGATTCCTGTAAAATAAAAGGCTCTGTGATCAGAATTGTTTTCACCCCTTTTTCCCTGAAGTCCTGAATCATCTTTTCGGGTTCCGGCCAGTTTTCCTTGTACCAGTCAAGATCGCCCATGTAAAAATGATCGTGAGTGCCCAAACCAAACCAGTAAAGATCAATCACAATGGCATCCAGTGAGTAGCCTGCAGCAATCATCTGATCGACGATCGCTTCTGTTTCAACCTGGGTTTTGTAGCCAAATTTGGATTGAATGTTTCCCAGCGCCCATCGAGGGGGCATAGGTTGATATCCTGTCAGCTGACCATACTGATTCAACAACGCATCGTAATCATTTCCGGCAATCACATAATAGGTCATCTTTCCACCGATCGAACTGAACTCCATTTCATTCTTTCTTGCGACATCAAGGTCAAGCCAGCCACGTGGTGCATTGTCGAACAGCAGACCATAACCGTTGGAGGAGATTACAAAAGGGACGGAAAAATTGAGGTTTGGAGCGTTCAGGTTGTAACCATAACGAGCCTGATTGTATAGCTCAAAACGCTGACCACGACGGTTTGACGGGGTTGTCCGGAATCCGGCGCCGTAAATCTTTTCTTCACTGTTAAGGGCAAACCGGAAACCCTCATCCTGTTTTCGTTTGAAGTAACCGGCAGATTCAGATAAAACCTCTTTTCCGTCTTTGAAAAAGGATAGTTGAAACGGAGCTTTTTTTACGATGACATCAAAATTACCTCTTGAAAAGATCACCTGGTCTTCTTCTTCTTTGAATGAAACGGATAGTCCGTCGGGTCGGAGTATCACGGCATGTGAGGTGTCAACCGGCTGCTTGCCCGAAGCCATAAACGTAACCGAAACGATGGACTCATTAATGAACTCCACAGATAATCTGCCCAACGTTGTCTGTATTAGCAGTTGATTCTCACTTACTACATGCGACTGGTACTTGTTTCGCTGCTCCTTAGTCCAACTGGAACAACCGGTAAATATTTTTAAAAAGAAAAAAGGGACTGTAAGGAATGAAACAAGAAGCAGGAATGGCCGGAGGTTTCTAATCATTTTACTTCGAATTAGGTGATGTATTTTTATGGAGCAAAAATAGGTTATTGTTTTAAGTTTACAATTTTCCGGAAATCTAATGTCCAACTATTATTTTGCTGTGCTGAGGATTGTTTTTGTTGTTTCTGAGCCAATATCTCCTGGTGATACTCTGTGATTCTTTGGGTAACTTTGTGTTATAGCTATTGCACAGAGAACCACCAAGAAGACACGATCCCGTGCGTACGGGACACAAAGAAAATGATGAATATTAGGAACGATAATGAATTATCAAAAACGATGATCGGATGTGTCATTGAAGCACATCAAATAATATTTAGTCAATCTGAGGGAGTTTTGGAAAGGATTTGAAAATAAGTTCAATCTTTGCAACGATGAATCCAAAGATGTTTGAAATGAAAAGTGGGTCAACGGTTCTGTTGCCAATTGCTTACCTTCCACCATTACAGTGGTTTGTTTTTTTATTCACTGCTAATAAAGTGCTGATTGAACAGCATGAAACCTATCCCAAACAGACCTATCGTAACCGTTGTGTGATTGCAACTTCCAATGGGAAGCTTTCGCTGACCATACCTGTGATCAAAATTAATGGGAACCATACTAAAACCAGGGAGATTGCTATTTCCTATCAACAAAACTGGCAAAAGTTGCACTGGAGGGCTTTGGTGGCGGCCTATGCCAATTCGCCTTTTTTTCTCTATTATCAGGATGACCTGGAGCCGTTTTACACAAAAAGATTTGAAAACCTGATGAAGTTTAATCTTGAATTGATGAAGAAAATAATGGAACTTGTGGGCATTGAACCGGAGTTTGAATTAACCACCACATTTGAACTCAATCCTTCAGGAATACTGGATTTACGCGATGAAATTACACCTAAAAAGCCCTTCATGCTGTTTTCGCTTCCTGATTATTACCAGGTTTTTCAGGAAAAACAAGGGTTCATAAAAGGGTTAAGCATCATTGACCTGTTGTTTAACATGGGTCCGGAAACTGTGGATGTCCTCAAACAATGTGCAGAGGATGTTGATCGATCCTTTAAATAATGCCAGCAGATTGTTAAACCGGGTGAACGATCTCATTTTATCGTTCTTACCCATTGCGCATCGTGGAGGATGTAAAACAGGTTTTTATTCACATCTACATTCAATTCCAACCGACCTTTTACCTCGATGAAATCATCGGTTCGGAGGCTGCTGAATCGCTTTTCTTCGCCATCCGCAGCATACATGACCACGACAGACTCAATGCCTGCTCCGGTGCAAAAGAAACACATGGCCATCGGGTAATAGGAAACCACGAAACTGCTCCCGGTGATATTGGCCGGAAGATAAAACCCGACCAGGTTGACTTCAGTATTGTTAAGTGCTTGTAATTGAGTGCCAAAATTTGGCTTTGGAATAAAACCCTCACTCTTGAATGAGTATTTGTAGCGCACCGTTACATCATCAAGTAGTAAATTCCATAACCCGTCGTCGGGAGGGAATTGAGCTTTTATCTCAGCCGATGAAGATAAAATTAAAAAGGCAATGATCCATTGCAGCCACCGTGCTCTCATGATTTGCTGAGTGTATTGTGAATGTTCGTTTTGTAAGCGATGACGGCCGGGATGATGGCAGCGCTTATTCCTACGAAAATGGTGTAAACCAGTAAAAGTGATTCATTAGCCGTTACAACAGGAATGTGTTCAACTGAAAAACCACCAAATGAAGGCAGTAACATCCACACAAACCTGGAAAGGAATAGTCCGGCTATCCATCCGGAAACAGACAGGAAAAATCCCTGTGAAAGGAGCATGAGAAATACTTTATACCTCGGGGTTCCGAATACCCTGATCAGAGCGATTTCGTAGGAGTTTTTGCCGAGTATGTTGAGCAGGTGGATAAAAATATTCATTCCCGAAATGAAAATGATTACCCATGCCAAAAGCCTCAGTGTTTCAATGCCAATACCCAGCAGTCCAAGCAGCCGGTTGATTTCGAAAGCGGGCACTGCAGCCTGGAGGTTCGTGGTTTCGTTGATGAGTCGTGGTAATGTGACATTGGCCACCGGACTGTTGAAAAAAACCAGCAGTGCGGTGATTTCTTCTGAAGGGTGATCATCCCTTTCAGCCAACAGATTTTTATATTCGCTGAAAATCAGCATCTCCTCCCGCGAAAGTTCTTCATCGGCTTCAATTTTAGCCATGATCTCTTCCAATACCGGATTGGCTTCGGGGATGGTATGTTCTTCATCGTCATGATCACATTCTGCATGGTCGTGAGGATCAGGAACACTTTCCTCATCATCATGCCCGTATGTCTTACCACCATGTACTTCCCAAACACTTTCGACAGGTGTGAGGATCAATTTGTCGATCACGGTATTTGATCGTTTTAGCGTGCCAACGACCTGATATTCAAAATAGTCATGTGAATGGCCATGTTCCATGAATCCATGAACTCCACTGAAACGGTCTCCGGTTTTCAGCCCGCACTTCCTGGCTGCTTCCCATCCGATGATTACTTCAGCCGATTTTTCAAACCAGTTACCTTCCAAAAGTTCTGCCTGGTAAAGCGCCGGATAATCACCTGTAGTACCCACGATTCTGAACCCTTTATAGCTGTCACCCAGGGCAATGGGAATGGTTTTTTCGATCATCGGATTTTTGCTGATCCTGTTGGCCTCGGATAATGGAATGTTCCCGGTTGGAACATCAACATGAAATACAGTGGAGAGAATGAGTTGCAGCGGACTTCCTTTGGCGCCTGCCACAAGGTCGATGCCGGCAAGATTCCGGTTAAACTGCCCCTTAAGACTTTGCTGCAAGTTGATCAGCAGCGAAATGATGGATACACCGATAGCAAACAGCAGAATACTAAGTACGGTACTCGCCGGTTTTGAAAACAGTTTAGCCAAACCTATCCTGAAAATATCCATATGTCCTTTACAGCTTGTAAATGTTTTTGAAATGCCCTTTCAACCTGGCGTCGTGCGTGGCTATGACCAGCGTGATCCGGTATCTTTCTGCATTTTGCCTGATCAGGTTAAGAAAAGTAACGCAATTCTGGTCATCAAGACTTGAGGTGGGTTCGTCGGCAAGCAGCAATTTTGGCTTGTTTACCAGCGCCCTTGCCACCGAAAACCGTTGTAGTTCACCCTGGCTCAGGTCGGCAGGCTTCTTATGCCGGAGATTGGCTATTCCAAGCGATTCCATCATTTCGCTTATATGTTCCCGGTCAGGAGTAAAACCCGGAAGCGTCTGCACCGACAACAGGTTTTGTTGCATGTTGATATCACCGATGAAATAGTGCTTTTGAAAGATTAACCCGATATTCTGCCCACGAAATTTATCCACCTCTGCTGGTTTGAGACCATTCAGCATTGTGTTGTTGATGAGTATTTTTCCGGAATCAGGTACCAAAAGTCCTGCCAGCAGGTGAAGCAAGGTGGTTTTTCCGCAGCCCGAATTACCCGAAATCAGCCAGTGCTCTCCTTTCATGGCCTCCCAATCGGGAAAATTGAACCTGGCATTTTTTGTATAACTGAACCTTAGATTTTCAATTTTCAACATAGGAAAAACATACGCTAAATGGCACTTCTAATTAATTTATTAACCTGGAGTATAATTTTGGCACCCGACAACTATGACAACCCGGCAACCCTGACAACCCTTGCACTTATTGTCCTTCCCTCAGTATCCTGTCGTAGTCAGCAGATTTTGAAGGGTCAATTTCTTTAAGGATGTTTACAGCCTTGGTCCTGTCCATACCAGCTGCCTGGGAAAAGATGTTAATGAATTCATCACGCTTGGCATCGAGCACCAACTGCATAATGAACAGGTTGGGTTTTTCGCGATGGGCACGCTGGAGTGTTTCGAGCGAGGTGATTACACCCTGTCTTCCCCTTTCCATATTGTCCTGCATAATATCGAGGCCGAGACGGTGATATTGATACCAAAACCTGCGGACATTGGCATAGGCTGAATTGTTGAGGTTTTCGGCCAGCCAGTAGCGGTTTCTTGTACTTTCGAAAGATTTCCAGCCTGGCTCGCGGGCGCCCTGTGCGCTGCTTACAATCTGTTGGGCTTTTTCAAAATATGGACTTCCACCCATCATTTGATAAGAGTCGAAGTCAAGTCCAAGAAAAATGTAAATATAATACGCGATGGTGGAAGTCAGGTTGGAAGTAAAGGTGTTTTCGGTGTATTCAAGCGATTGACCTTCCTGCCACTGGAAGTCAAAGGTGTTGTCCAGGTAGTTGAACATTGTTGTGTTGTATGAAGTGCCAAACACAGGTCGCTTCAATACCAGGTTGATCCTGCCTTTGAACTCATCCGAACTGATTTCTTCGGTTATCGTGATGGCCATTGTACATTCGATCCGCTCGTTGCGTGTCATCGAATAATTGGTCCATCTGCGCTCATTTACAAGCTCATAGAGCCCCTGCCTTAATTCCTGGAATTTTTCACGGTTGGTTTGCTGAAGATTTGGCGCCGATACCTGCACCGAACAGAAGAACTCCTGGGCGGATAAGCCGGCTGAAAGTATCAGCGTCAACAATAGAGTGAGGATCGAAACCTGTTTTGCGGGATGATTCATAATCGACTAAACTATAACTTTTGAGAGCATTTCAACAACCTTGTCAAGTATATCGGAGGCTACTCCGGCTTTTGGTTTCAAGGGAAAATCTATTTGATTACCGCTTCGGTCGAGCATCGTGATTTTGTTTGTGACCACGCCAAATCCGGCTCCTTTTTCCTTTAAAGAATTCAAAACGATCAGGTCAAGATGTTTAGTATTGAGTTTTTTCCGCGCGTTCTCCAACTCGTTGTCCGTTTCGAGTGCAAATCCAACTAACAGTTGATCATTTCTCTTTATTTTTCCCAGGAATGCCAGAATATCCTGCGTTGGTACAAGATCAATCACCTGGTTTTCGCCTGATTTTTTAATTTTTTTATCTGCAGGTTTGGCTGGAGTAAAATCTGCAACAGCAGCAGACATAATTGTAATATCTGAATCGGTAAATGCTGCAGTGGTTTTTTCAAGCATTTCACCTGCAGTTGTTACATCAACTCGTTTAATGGAAGGATGATCACATTGCAGATGGGTCGGTCCGGTGACCAAAGTTACCTCGGCTCCCCTGGCGGCTGCATCATGCGCTAACGAAAATCCCATCAGGCCTGATGAGTGGTTGCCAATAAACCGCACGGGGTCGATGGGTTCGTAGGTTGGCCCTGCTGTAACCAGCACTTTTTTGTTCAGGAGCTGACTACCGGTCAAAAAAAAAGCAGTGATGGCTTTGAGGATGTTTTCGGGTTCTTCCATTCTTCCGGCGCCGCAAAGTCCGCTGGCCAGCTCCCCCACCTGTGGCTCGATGAGTTGATGACCGAAGGTTTTCAACTGCTCAATATTCCTCTGTGTAGTGGGGTGTTTATACATATCGAGGTCCATAGCCGGAGCGAAAAATACCGGACATTTGGCTGAAAGGTAGGTTGTGACCAGCAGGTTGTCAGCCATTCCTGCAGCCATTTTGCTCAATGTGGCTGCAGATGCCGGTGCAATCAGCATCAGATCAGCCCATCCGCCCATCTCGACATGATTGTTCCATGTGCCATCATCAGGGTTGAAAGGGTAGGTGAGGGCAGGGCGTTTAGACAATGTGGAAATAGTGAGAGGAGTCACAAAATCACGGGCATTTTCGGTGAGTATCACCTGAACTTCTGCCCCTTCTTTTACCAATAAACGGATGAGATAAGGGATTTTGTAAGCAGCAATGCTACCCGTAACGCCAATCAGTATTTTCTTGCCTTTGAGCATCGTTAATCGACCACTTTGTCCGTTTTTACTTCCAGTTCTTTTGAAGGATTCCGGTGATAGATCTGGTCGTCGAGAAATTCCTGTATGGCGATCAGGGTTGCTTTTGGTAATTTTTCGTAAAACTTCGAAATTTCAATCTGCTCCCTGTTTTCGAACACCTCTTCAAGATTGGTGTTGGTGGTGGCAAATTCGTCAATTTTCTTTTTCAGTTCATCGCGCATCTCCAATGAGATTTGGTTTGAGCGCTTTGAAAGGATGGCTAAGGTTTCGTATATATTGCCCGTATCCTTGTTGAAGTCTTTCATTCTGCGCGTAATTGCTGTAGGCTCGGTCTTGACTCTTTTGTAATCCATACTTACGATTTATTATTAATGGTTAAATTTCAGCATTTTCGTATTTTGACAACTCCGTGCTAACACGGTTATTGATCTTGTTAATCTCACTTAAATAGCGGCTTTCAGGGTAAACCGCGATGAAATCATAATAAGCTTTCCTGGCATCTTCAAATCTTTCCTGTCGTTTTTCGACGATACTCATCGAAGCGAAATTATAGGCAGCCAGGATGATCTTATACATGACTTCCTCTTTAAAATCGGTGTCAGGATAGTCTTTCATCAAATTCCTGTAAGAAACTATTGCTGCCTGGTAGTCTTCAATCTTGAAGTACAGGTTGGCAATGTTATAATCTTTCAATTGCAATTTCATTCTCAATTCATCAATCAGTTTCGTAGCCTCTTTGGCCTTTTCTCCATACGGAAACCTGTTGATAAAGACCTGAAATTCGTTGATAGCTTCTTTTGTAACTGTCTGATCCAGCGTAGAACGCGGGCTGTCTAAATACTTGCAGTAAGCCGACTGAAAAGCAGCTTCTTCGGTTTTTTCGCTTCGCGGGAATGTTGCCGTGAAACGATTAAAGTAATAACTTGCCATGATATAGTCGCGCTCGTAATAATAAGCGTAGGCATACCTGAAAAGCAATTCCTCTGACTGAGTAGTGCCTCTGTAAACCGGGATCAGTTGATCGAACACCTGCAAAGCCCTGTAGTAATCACCTTTATCATAATATGCCATTGCCTGCTGATATTTCAGCTCGTTATCGGTGCTTTTGAGCAGTTTCTGATGCTTACTGCACGAGAACAACACGGTGGAAATAAGCAGAATGGCGATAAAATGAGCTTTTTTAAACATGGGCGCAAAAGTAATATTTTTCCGGAATTGGATAACGCACTCGCCGGTAATTTATTTGGAATCAATGGCATTTTCCTTTTGCTTCCTCGCCCTGATATCCCACCCATTTACTCACTGAGTGAACCCCGGAAATTAGGGGTAGCAAAAAAACACCCTCAATTTGATTTTCAACAAATGGAGTTTTCTTGCTGACGCTAATTACCGATGGCAAGTAAACCCAATCATCCGACACTGCAGGGAGTTCCTCAACATCCCTTAAAACAACAATTGCCACGAAAATATCTTTCCTCAGAAAAAGGACTTTTTCCTACCCACTTTTTAATCTGTACCCTGAAATAATTGTAGTTTTGCCGTCAAAATTTAAAACAATTTCAAATGGATATTTTCAACAAGTTTTCCAACATGGGTCCTTTGGGCAAATTCAACCGCGAGAGTTTTGGCTATTTTATGTTTCCGAGACTTGAAGGTGAAATTGCCTCTCACATGCAGTTTATGGGTAAAAGACGGCTTGTATGGTCGTTGAATAATTACCTGGGGCTGGCCAATCATCCGGAAGTACGCGAAGCCGACGCCAGGGCTGCTGCACAATGGGGACTGGCCTACCCGATGGGCGCCCGCATGATGTCGGGGCATTCAATCTATCACGAACAGCTGGAGCGCGAGTTGGCCGCCTTCGAAAAAAAAGAAGATGCTTATCTGCTCAACTACGGTTACCAGGGGATGGTTTCGATTATCGAGAGCCTTGTGAACAGGCACGATGTGATAGTTTACGACTCTGAAGCACACGCCTGTATCATTGACGGCTGCCGGTTGCATTTCGGGAAACGGTTTGTTTACCCGCACAACAACATGCAGAATTTTGAAAAAGAACTCGATAGGGCGCATAAGCTGGCAAGCCAGACAGGTGGTGGAATCCTTGTAATCACCGAAGGCGTTTACGGCATGTCGGGCGATTTGGGAAAACTGCGCGACATTGTCGCCTTGAAAAAGAAATACCCGTTCCGTCTGCTGGTTGATGATGCCCATGGCTTTGGCACAATGGGACCTACCGGCGCCGGAACACCGGAACATCTTGGCGTGATGGATGAAGTGGACCTGTACTTTGGAACATTTGCCAAATCGATGGCCGGTATCGGTGGTTTTATTGCCGGTGATAAAGTCGCCATCGAGTTTTTAAGATATAACCTCCGTTCCCAGGTATTTGCCAAATCACTCCCAATGCCAATGGTTTTTGGCGCCCTCAAGCGTCTTGACCTGATCAGAAAGCATCCTGAGTTGCGCGAAAATCTCTGGAAAATTGTCAATGCCCTGCAATCAGGGCTCAAGGCAAAAGGATTCAACACAGGAGGAACTGAATCGCCAGTGACCCCGGTTATCCTGCAGGGAGACATTCCGGAGGCTACCCAAATCACTTACGACCTTCGTGAAAACTACAATATCTTCTGCTCCATCGTCACTTACCCGGTTGTTCCTAAAGGTGTGATTTTGCTGCGCCTTATCCCGACGGCAGTTCATACTTTGGAGGATGTGGAATACACGATCGAAGCCTTCTCGAAAGTAAAGCAAAAACTCGACGCCGGCGAATATCCAAAAGACAAGATGATAGATGCCGCAACGTTCATGAAAGCGCCTGTGGCTTAGGTTAAGGCTCTGTTGTCCGGTTAAACGGCCTTAACTGTTGATTCACTCAAAACTAATCTTTTTACCTGCCACTGGTAAAAATGAGCGTGTAAAACTACTTTTTTAAAAGATGCTGAAAGACCCAACCAATGATAGAAATAAGCGCACTGCGGGCAACTTTACCATTATTGCCCTCAACTCGACTGCTTATTACCTCATCTCTTTTATCATCATGTACCTTCTGGGGCAGTTTCTTACGTCAGTCGTCGCGCTGCAATACGATTACAAATCGATCATCTATTACCATAAACTTCAATGGGTTATCGACTCCTATGACTGGACCACCGAGTCGGTTAAACTGTTGTTCAGCATTGCACCGCTGCTGTCGTTGTTGTTGGGGATTATCTTTTTGATCATTTACATTATTTTGTACGATGACCGGGGCACTTTAAAACAGTTTTTTCTCTGGGGCTTTGCTCATGGAATGATCTGGTTTTTCGGTGCAATGCTTGCCGGTACCATCCTCGACCAGGGCATCGGCTATGTGGTGATGTACCTGTACTTTAAAGATACCGGTAAACTGATCCTTTCCCTTTTTGCACTCAGCTCACTTGTGCTTATTGCTGCCTTCACCAACAAGTGGTTTCTCTTTTCGGGGAACTCTTATTTCAATCAACTGAACGAACACAACCGCGCCTTTTTTACCTTCAGCCAGATCGTTGTCCCCATGCTGGCAGGTACAGTTTTGTTGATTGGCATCAAGTTGCCCATGATTACTTTTTACGAACTCTTTGCACTGCTGACCTCACTGGCGTTTATGATCCCGATGATGGCCAACTTCAGAAGTTTCAACACGTTCTATTTCGACGAAATTCCCATCGAGGTCAAAGCCGATAAGAAGGCCATGATCACCGCCGTATTAATGCTCGTTGCTTTTCGGATAATTTTTGAATTTGGCATTCAGATCGGTTAGATTTTTTTCAGCCTAAAGGTTTTGCAGATCAGGCGATTCGTGCAGTTTGCACTTTTTTTCTGATCTGGGGTTGAAAATCAGGTAAAAAAAATGTCATAGGGTAGAGTTTTTTTGCTTACTTTAGCCCTCAAAATTCAAAACCAAAAAAAATGGAGGTTATTATGCAAACGTACATGCTTTTCACAAAACTTTCAACCGACCTGTCGTATGAGTTGAAAAACCGCGAACGTCAGGGGCGCGCCTGGATGGACCAGGTAAAGGAAAAATGCCCTGAGGTGAAATTCCTGGCACATTATGCCATCCTCGGCGAATACGATTTTATCGACATTTACGAAGCACCCGATCCCGAGACGGCAGCCAAGGTGTCCATTATCAGCCAGGCACATGGCGCTATGCATGCCAAAAGCCTGCTGGCTATCCCGTATAAGCGATTTCTCGAACTCGCAGAAGAGATTTAGGGGGAGAGGATTTGCAGCAATATCTTTTTGTTACTGTAATGGGCTGAAAAGTTTCCAACACATACCTACCCATCAAATTACTTTTTTATCTTTGAGCCGCTAAATTTTCAATTTATCGGGATGCGTAGTTTTTACCTCTTTTTCTTTTCACTGCTTTTTGTACTCCAGGGTTTTGCCCAGGAGCTGCGACAGTTGCGGATGACCGGAACGGCCAAAAAGCTCGACAACGAAATGATTGCCCGCCGCGACATCAACGGCGAGTATGCCGCTGCCATTCAGGTCATCACCAACCTGGATGGGCTGAGTTACGATTCGTGGGATGGCGTGGTGGGTGAGGTGGAACGCAAGCCCGGGCAGGATATGGTTTTTGTGACCCACCGCGAGCGGGTGCTCGAAGTTTATGCGCTTGGCTACCAAAAATTGCAGATTATTCTTACGGAAAAGGGCATTCACCTGAAGCCGCGCGAGGTCTGGCAGATCACCATTTCCGGCGATGCGCCGCCTGCTGCCACGCTCCCCGTAACCATCCGCATTACCCCGGCCGACGCCGTACTGACCATTGACGACCAACCGGCCACCGGAACCACACACTCCTTAACTCCGGGTTCTCACGCGCTGAAAATTGAAAAAGAGGGCTTCAAAACCGAGGAGAAAACCATCAACGTAACCGAGCAGCAGGTGTTTTTTGAGTTTGCCCTCACCCGCCAGCCCGATGCCGGACTGCAGATCGAAACCACACCCGGCGGCGCTTCCGTTTACCTTGAAGACGTTCTGCTGGGAGTAAGCCCTTTTTCTGTTTGGTACAAGCCCGGCACTTACCCCATCCGCATTGTGAAAGATGGCTACGTAACCATCGAAAACCAAACCCTTGAAGTAGCCCTCCCCCAGACCCGCAAAAGCTACACGCTGGAAGAAAACGTGGGTTACCTCACCATCAACACCCACAACGGCGCGTCTGTTTATTTCAACGACCAATTGATTGCCAACCCCAAAAATGTAAAACTCCCGCCTCAACTGGTGAAGGTAAAAGTAACCCAACCCAAGGCCGAGCCACTGGAGCAGCAGGTTGTCCTAAAACGTAACGACCGCCTCACCTTTGATCTATTCCCCATCGTGCAAACCGGAACCATCCAAATTGCCGTTACCCCCTTCGATGCTCAGATTGAACTCACGGGCGACGCCGGCGAAAAATACACCGCCACCGGGATGAAGGTGTTTGAGGATATTCCGGTGGGCACTTACACCCTGAAAGTTAACGCCCCCGGCCACGAAACCGCACAGGAAACCATTACCCTGCACAAGGATTCCCGCGAAACCCGCAGCATAAAGCTCCCCGATGCCAGGTCTGCAACACCGGCAGCCACCACCGCCGATTACGGCATCGAAATGGTTTTTGTTAAAGGCGGAACTTTTACAATGGGCTGCACCAGCGAGCAGGGCAGTGATTGCAAAGAGGATGAAAAGCCAGCCCATCAGGTTACTCTAGGCGATTTTTATATTGGCAAGTATGAGGTGACACAGAAGCAGTGGCGGGAAATTATGGGCAGCAATCCAAGTCATTTTAAGAACTGCGATAATTGTCCTGTTGAGAATGTAAGTTGGAACGATATTCAGGAATTTATTAAAAAGTTGAACCAGAAAAGCGGAAAGAAATACCGTTTGCCTACCGAAGCTGAATGGGAGTTTGCAGCCCGTAGCGTGGCTTCGACAGGCTCGGCTTCGGCAAGCTCAGCCAGCGCAACTAAATACGCAGGCAGCAACAATATTGATGAGGTGGCATGGTATAGAAGCAACAGCGGCAGCAAGACAAGGCCGGTAGGCGGGAAAAAAGCAAATGAACAGGGCATTTACGATATGAGCGGCAATGTTTGGGAGTGGTGCAGCGATTGGTACGGGTCAGAATATTACAAAATCAGCCCGCAAAACAATCCGCAGGGGCCGGTTTCAGGCTCCATCCGCTTGTTGCGCGGCGGCAGTTGGAACAACTCCCCGCAGTACTGCCGGGTTGCCATTCGCTATATCATCACTCCCGACTACAGCTTCTACGACGGCGGTTTCCGCTTGGCCCTTTCCCATGAAGCCGAAAAGGAAAATATTAATGCGGGAGAGGATACCCACGAAACCCGCAATGTAAAGATTAACGGGGCCAGGGCTGCAACACCGGCAAATGCAACCAGGGAATTCAGATGTGGCGACAAGTTTGTAGATACACGTGATGGCAATGAATATCAAACCGTTCAAATTGGTAACCAATGCTGGATGAAGGAAAACCTGAAATGGCTCCCCAGTGTAAGTCCATCAGCAAATGAATCGAACACTTCAAATCATTACTATGTGTATGGCTATCAGGGTTCCAATGTAAGTGCAGCAAAAGCTAAAGCAAATTACCAGACTTTTGGTGTTTTGTATAACTGGGTGGCGGCGTTGAATGCCTGCCCTGATGGGTGGCATTTGCCATCGGATAATGAATGGACAGTTTTAACTGATTATCTGGGCGGCAGCAGAGTGGCAGGCGGCAAAATGAAAACCACCGGCACCACCCATTGGAGCAGCCCCAACACCGGCGCCACAAATACAAGCGGATTTACGGCTTTGCCCGGCGGCCACCGCAATACCGATGGGTCGTTCTACATTCTGGGCGACTTCGGCTACTGGTGGTCATCTTCCGAGAACGCTGCTTCCAGTGCCTGGAACCGGTACCTGAACTACAGTTACGCCGATGTGCTCCGGCACGGCCTCAATAAGTCGTACGGGTTCTCGGTGCGTTGCCTCAAGGACAATTGATTTATTTGACTACCTGCCAGCCGGCAGGCTGGTTTGACTATTTTATAGTTCAAATCCGCCGAAAGCGGTAAATATTTTTGAAAATCATGCAAATTAAACTTTTTACTATTCCTATTATTGATAGCGGTACTTTTCAGGAGGAGATGAACCCCTTCCTACGGGCTAAGAAGAATCCGGCAATTTTCATAGAGTAAACAAAAAAACAATAATCCAACAACCAACACATAAACTTATGACAAGTGCAGAAGCACTGAAAATTTTCGGGAATGTGGATACCACAAACCACGATGCCATTGAAAAGCGCTACAAAGAATTGATACAGGAAAACGACCAGTGGATTAACGAGTATGCGCAGGACGACAATCAAAGAGCCATTTACCGCGCAGGGCGGCAGTCCATTACTGAGGCTTACAACCTGCTTAGCAACAAGTACAGAACAATGGTTACCGATGGCAAAGTTGGTAACCCGGATAGTACTGCCGGTAAGCCGCTCGAAGTAAAAAAAGAACCACCCCCACCGACCCAACCACCTGCCGCAAATATGCTCAAGAAACCGGTGCCGTGGTTAATAATTTTAGCTGTTTTGGCTATTGTGGCCTATATGTTTTTCTTGATTGGGGAAAACAAGCAGTTGAAAAAATTCATTGATTTGCAACAAAAAGTAGAGCAACCAAACATCAAGACTGATGATTCAAAACGCAAAGCGACTGAGCAACCTCAGCGCCTGGATACCTTTGCCAACTACACCGAAACCGCTGCCGGACTTAACCTCGAGATGGTGGCCGTTCAAGGCGGCACTTTTGCCATGGGCTGCACCAGCGAGCAAGGCAGCGATTGCGAGGATGACGAAATGCCCACTCACTGGGTAATGGTAAGCGATTTTTATATCGGGAAGTTTGAAGTAACCCAAAAGCAATGGCGAGCAGTAATGGGAAGCGATCCGCTGGAATTGCTCTTTAAAGGCTGCGATGATTGTCCGGTAGAAAACGTAAGCTGGAATGATATTCAGGAATTTATCAAAAAGTTGAACCAAAAAACCAGAAAGAAATACCGTTTACCAGCAGAAGCCGAATGGGAGTTTGCAGCGAGAGGCGGAACGCAAAGCAAGGGATTTAAATACGCCGGAAGCAACAATATTGGTGAAGTGGCGTGGTATGATAAAAATAGTGGTAGCAAAACAAACCCAGTCGGAAGAAAGAAAGCAAACGAGTTGGGCATTTGCGACATGAGTGGAAACGTATGGGAGTGGTGCAGCGACTGGCATGGGTCGGACTATTACAAAAGCAGTCCACAAAACAATCCGCAGGGAACATCTTCAGGTACACAGCGCGTGATGCGCGGCGGTAGTTGGTTCAACTCCACACCAGAATGCCGGGTAGCCTATCGCGGCGGTGGTACTCCCGACTACCGATACGACGGTGACGGATTCCGATTGGCTTATTCTACAGAAAAGTAACTTTAATAAAAAGCATATTATGACTCAGGATCAAGAACAAGATAAAGATTTGCAAACGCTATATGAAATTGCAAAGAAACACTTGGGGCATAAGTTATTTGATAGCCTTGGCTTTACTACCGAATTTGGGATTACTATTTCAGAACTTAATAGTCGGTTACAGTTTACGCCATATTTCAAGAAAACCCCATGTAAGTTGCTGCACTGGACATCGTTATCTGTGCTTTTTTCAATCATAAATGAAAAATCTTTAAGGCTATACAATCTTGATAGTTCGGAAGATGAAGATGAGTTGAAATATGCCGGTAAGCTTTTAGGAGTGAATGATAACCATATGACCAATGCGAAAAAAAACTTCTTTTCCATGTCTTTTTGCGAGGAGAGTGAGTTACAAAATGAATACATGTGGAAAAATTATGGTGGTAAATACCAAAAAGTCGTCATTGAATTTGAGGTTGTTAATAACTCCGCTTCATGGAATAACTTCATGATTTCTCCGATCTTTTATCATCCACCAAAACAGTTAATCAGCTTTCTAAAAGAAGTTGATGAAAGAATTACAAAATTCAATAATTCGTTTTACATGGATATGAGCCGCGTCATTGGTTTTCATAAAAAGGAGTCTTTCAATCATGAGAATGAATTGAGAATAGCAACTTATTTTCCAATCAAGGATTTGGCTATAGATGGTATTCACATTTATCCCGAACCCCGAATGAAAACAAAAAAAACAGATAAAAATAAAGTTGTAAACTATATCAAGTTTCCGTTAATGGTTGATTATTCAAACCTAAAACACAATTCATACTACTCATTTGCTGGCAAGTACTATAAAAATGAAAAAGAGTTTTTTGAGGATAAACCGAAGATCAAAATTTCAAATGTCTATTTTGGTGAAAACTGTGGTTTATCGTCCCTTGAAATGAAACGGTTTATTAGACAAATAGAAAGGACTGTTTTGAACGCTCATGGTTACAGGATAGATTTATCGAAGGATAAGATCAAAAAGCCTAACAGATAAAAAATTCACGATAACTACCCCTGACAGGGTTCGGAACCCTGTCAGGGGTGGGATTCCAACAACCCCATCAAAAATTTGCGGGATGATTCAATCTGAGTGGTTACAGGTTTTTTTACCGATAGGATCGCTTTGAGCGATGCTATCGGTTTTCAAGTAAATCGCTGATTTCAGTTTTTAAAACCGGCAAATGCTTAATGATGGCGCCCCAAACGATTTCATTATCAACCTTATCGTAGCCATGAATTACACGGTTGCGCATTCCAATATTTTTTTACCCGTTCATCCATACAACTTCGTTTTGGTTCTTTCCAGCGATTTGATGAAATAAGGGTTGGACAAAGATTTGTCGGTGATCAGATCAATTGGGCGGTTTAAGGCTTGCTCAAGTTTTTCGGCCAGCTCAAAATAGTTATCGGAATAATCCTCAAAACCCAGTGGTTTAAAAGCTACCAGGAGATCAATATCGCTGGTGGAGGTGAATTGATCGGTGCATACTGAGCCAAAAGCAAAGAGCTCCTTCACGTGGTGAGCATCGCAAAGTTGGTGTATAACCGGAATATTTTTAACCATGATTTCCTGCATCTTCATTAATTTTAATACGTGATGGCAAAATTATACCAGATTTTCAAATTAGAAAACCAATCAGCTCAGCTATTCATAATAACGGAAAATCTTACTTTTGCAAAACTTATGAAAGTAGCTGATTTGATAAAACTTATTGAAAATGATGGTTGGTACCTGGCAAGGCGAAAAGGTAGCCATCGCCAATTTAAACATGAACAAAAGTCTGGATTGGTCACTATTTCTGGTCATAAATTGTCAGATGAAGTTGCTAAATGAACAATAAACAGTGTTTTGAAACAAGCTGGACTAAAAAACGAATAACCATGAGAAAATATCTGATCATCATCGAAAAAACCGACACAGGCTACAGCGCCTATGTGCCTGATCTGCCCGGATGCATTGCCACTGGGAGCACAAAAAAGCAAACAGAACAATACATCTACGAAGCCATCCAATTCCATCTTGAGGGAATGAAAGAATCCAATATCCCTATTCCTTTAAACCAAACAGAAGCGGGGAATGTGTTTGTGCCGGTTTAAACAGAATCAAAACGCAGTACCTCTGCCAGTGATTCTGCACTAAGCGCCCGATAGAGAAAGCCTTTCAGGTTCATCAAAATGAGTCACTTTTGCATAAACTTAATTTGATCGTCATGGAAGCATTATTGAAAAGAATCACTTTAAATCCTGATATTTGCCATAGCAAACCCACCATCAGGAACATGCGTTATCCTGTAGAGATGATCCTCGATCTGCTCTCCTCAGGAATAACCACACAGGAGATCATCAATGACTATCCTGCCATCGAATCCGACGACATTAAAGCCTGTCTGGCTTATGCATCCAGATTAACCCGGGTCAAATCAATCCACAAAGTTGTCGCATGAAGTTTCGGAATCTCTTTTTCTGATTTCATCAGCAATATCCTGGACGGTCTTACAACTGAAAAGCTCATCCTTTTGTTTGGTATAGTCCCCTTTTCCGGTATTGAACTGATTGAGGAATCGCATTGTATTGGCCAGTCCAAGCTGTTTTGTCAGGATGCTGAAAGCTTCCCTGTTTATTTCGTATAGTGTGGTTAAATGGCGCATTAATGAGTCATTGTTGAAAAATAGTTACTGAAGATACCACGCATTTTCATCCGGATTGGTGGTTGCAATTCCGGCAAATTCTCTTACTGCAGCAAGTACTGATTCTTTTGATTCTTTAGCTTGGGGTTTATCTTTTATGATAATTTGAATAACGATTTCGCGATCTTTTAGTTCTTCGGGCAATTCGAACGACAACCAACCGTCTTTAAAATCCGGTAAAATTGAATTTTTCTGCATAGTTTGAGTTTTTGCAAAGTTAATGCTTTTAGCCACTATCAGCCCTGACAGATATTTGAAACCTGTCAATGCTTTGAAAACAATTGATTGAACAAATTCGTTAATTTTGCATCAAAAATAAACTGGAAATCATGCAAAATGAACAACTGCTCGAACGAATAGTCATTGATCCGGAAATACTTACCGGTAAACCGGTGATTAAAGGCACACGGCTTTCGGTCCAATACATTATCGGTTTGATGGCTTCGGGCGCCGATTTCAGCGAAATTATTTCGGAATACCCAAAATTGATGGAGGAGGATATTTTGGCATGTTTGCTATTTGCCTCAAAAACATTAGGCAGCAATACAAAGTTGTCGCATGAAGTTTCGGATTGATGCTCAGTTAACTCAATCGAAACAATAATTGCTACATTTGCGTTTTTAAATCATAGAATTTTAGTGGTGAGAAAATCAAATTACTGATATGCAAACATTAACTATCGAAATTACCGGCAATGAGGCATTGGCAACGTTGAAGGCTTTGGAGGAGAAAAGTTTGATTCGTATTTTATCTAATCCCCGCCTGGAATTGTTTGCTTTGCCCGGAGAACCCGTTAGTGATAAAGATTTTAAACAATGGGTTGAATATGCCGAACAAACCGAAACAGTTTCATTAAATGAAGCCATTCAGCGATGGGAAAGTCAAAAGAGCAAAATCCAGCGTCTTATACGTTGAGGATTTCTGAGAATGCTTTATGCAACCTTGATGAGATCACCGGATACATTGCTTTTGTTCGGCATCAGCCACAAAACGCCATCCACGTTGGTGAAATGTTTTTCGACACAATCAGACGAATCCAAAAAAATCCACTTGCATTTCGTGAGTGTGATGAAATTCCTACCAGTTCAAAAATTTATCGTAAAGCTGTTTGCTTAAGCTGGCTTATCATTTACAAAATTAAATCTGATGTCATTACAGTTTTGGGTGTTATTCACGGAAGTAGGAGACCTTCAAAAATATCCAGGTTGAGGCGGAGAAAATGACCAATGAGACCTGACAGGTTTCAAAAACCTGTCAGGTCTGCAATCTCCATCGGGAACAAAATTCATTTCCAATATTTCTTCTATTTTTGACCTTCAAAAAATCCTATTGCAGATGAAACACTGGCTACCCCTGATTCTTTTCGCTTTTATTACAACTTTTACCCTGGCTCAGCAGCCCACCCGCGAAGCCATCGAGCGGTCGGGGAATTTTTACTTTGGCACTGGGGTTTCCAACGATGAGAACCGTGCCCGCGATGAGGCGCTGTCGGCCATCAGTTCGATGATTGCGGTGACCGTGGCCGGGAGTTTTGAATCCTCCGCAAGAGAATCGAATTTGAACTATTCTGAAACGGCTACCTCCATCATCAAAACTTACTCTACCGCCACCCTTAGCAATGTGGAGTCGTTGCGGAGCGTGCTGCCCGACGGAAAGGTAGAGATTTTCAGTTACATTGCCAAAGAGAAGGTGAAGGCGCTGTATGACCAGCGTAAGCAGTTGGTGCTTTCGCTGTTTGAAGAGGGAAGGCGAAGCGAATCTGCCGGCAATCTTGCCTTTGCATTGAAGCAATGGTACTTTGGCATTGTATTGCTGAAATCCATTCCCGAAGAAAAAATCGTAGCCGGAAACGCCAACCTGACGGTGGAATTACCGCTGGCCATCAACAAGGTGTTGAGCAACATCAGCCTTGAGGTCATATCAGACCGGCAGCCCGCGCCGGAAATCAGGGAGATCAACCTGAAGGCAACCTATCAGGGACGGCCTGTCTCGCTGTTGCACTTCCGTTTTTGGGATGGTCGCGACAACAACGGAACCGGGCAGGTGCGCGATGGATTTTCGACGATCCGTTTAGCCGGTTCAAGTACAACCTTTGACCGAATTACGATTTATCCCCAGTACGAATATTACACCGCCCGCACCGAAAACAAAACCGTGGAGGAGCTTTGGGATCTGGTAAAACGTTCGGAGTTCGCCAATGCCATGACCATTCAGTTAAAGGCAGAGCCCGGGGTAAAAGCAGTTTCGGAACCGATTAAGTCCATACAGCCCAACCTTGTACTGGATTTTGATGAGGAAATTGCTGTGGCCGATGTGATGGTGAAAAATGCCAACCAGTTGGTGCAATTGATGAATGCTGGCGACCTGCAGGAAGTAAAAAAGTTTGCCGGAGATGATGAGTTCCTTGCCACCAAGCTGCATGATTATTTGCAGCACAACCAGCCCAGGGCAGCAGAAACCGGCCATGCGGCAGTGAACAAAACAAGGACAGGTTATGAAGTCCGGAAAATCAGGGTGCTGCACACATACCCCTCCATCAACAGGCAGGCAACGGAATACCTGGTACTCGATTTTGACAGCACAGGCAAACCGGTTGACCTGAACCTGTGCATTACCGATGACCTTTATGAAAAGTTTGTGGCGCAGTCGGAATATGGCAACGACTGGGAGCACCGGCAGGAGATCATCAAGTTTGTGGAAAAGTACCGCACGGCTTTCCACACCCGCGACCTCAAAACCATTGACCTGATGTTTGCCGAAGAGGCGCTGATCCTCATCGGGCGGCGGATCGAAACCCGGCCAATCAAACCCAATGAGGTGGTGTACAAAGGCTTTGCAGGCCAGCCCGGCTTCGAGCAGATTCAGCTTTCCAAGCAGCAATACCTTGTCCGCCAAAAGCAGATTTTCGACTACCAGCAGGATATTTTTATCGATTTCAGCAGTTTTGATATCGCCGCCAAAAGCAATGCCGACAATGTTTACGGCGTGCAGATGCGCCAGAGCTATGCCTCCACCACCTACGCCGACGAAGGGTACCTCTTCCTGCTGATCGACTTCCACGAAAAAGACCCCCTCATCTACATCCGCGCCTGGCAGCCCAACGAATGGGACAGCAGCGCACTGGTCAACTCGGCCAATTTCAGGGTGTTTAAGTGAGAAAGATTTTTGTAAAAAGTGTCTGAATAGTTCAAATTAAATTTACTTTTGCCTGAGGAGAAATGTGGCGGAGGATGTTAAACCAGCAGTTCATTTATTGTAAAAAAACTCTGAGTGATGAGCGTTAAACATACAGCGATTTTATGGCAAAAAGATGAAGTATTCATACTATGGCAGAAGACAGGGAATAGTAATAGTATCAATTTTGATTGGTTACAAGCGAGTTATGTGGCATTAAAGAAACACAACGCGAGGTAATTAGAATAGAACTAAAGGAATTATAAAATAGATTTTTTAATAACATAAAAGGAGGTAATATGACAAATGTATTAATTGTGCTAGGGGTAATTTCTATTATTGTCTTTATCTGGACAACAATAATGATTTATTCATTTCTAAGAGCAAGAAATGAGAAAATAGAAAGTTTTCTGTTTATCAACTTATTTATTTTTCGCTACATAAGCGATTATAGGACATTAACAAAAAAAGAAACCGGCAAAGTAGGCTATTTGTTTTATTTGTATATATTTTCAATTAACATAGCTCTAATTTGTTTTGTTGCTTTGATGCTATACAAATATTTTTAAAACACTGATGTAATGTGAAATACAGAGGACATCGAATAGAAGTCAAAAATGTCAATATTCAGGAAAAATTGACTTTTTGTAAATAGTGGAAAAGGTGAAATCAAAACGCCACATAACAAGCGGTATATTTTATTGCCGAGACAGTGAAGATTTCAGCGTTTCTGCATCTAATAAACTTTCGTGTAAACTGACAGGACAGTCCTTCGAAATCGGCAACAAAATCATACCGCCAGCCGTTGGCTGCAATTAAAAAAGCTCATTAAAAAAAAAGAAAAATAAGACCATATGAACCAAAAAGAACTATCTCAATTAACTGACAAAGAGCTGCTGGAAGTAGTAAAAAACAACAAACCATCTCCCATAATTGATGCATTTTTTATTGGGTTTTTAGTTGGAATAATAATTTATAGTGTTGCTGCAAACACGTGGGGGTTAGTTACGCTTATTCCCTTGGTTCTAATTTATGCTTTCCTGAAGAAACCAAAGCAATATGAACATTTAAAGAAAGAATTGAAAAACCGAAACCTTCAATAATTCAATGATATAATGATTGAGATTAAACGAATCCCGAAGCATGAATGATATGACATTTGAATTATTAGCAGTTATACCAATTAGACTTTCAAGAACCTTGACCAGATATTAACAAAATAACAGCAGCCAACAGGAATTGGCAGCAATAATAAAACCAACAAGATGACAAGCATTGAAAGGAAGAAAGTATGCATCACAAGAAATTTAATGGTAATTATTTTGACATTTCAACTCTCCTCCTGCACAGGGCAAGTGAAGGAAAAATCTGTTCAGGATAAAATCGAAAGTGAAGTAAACATCCAGTCACTCATTTTAAATCAAACTACAACGTTTCCGCAAATTCACACCAATTTGAATGGAATGGTAACGGAGTTTGTAAGGACAATGTACCAGGACAAGAAAGGGAACTATTGGTTTGGAACAAATGTAAACGGAATTATACGTTTTGACGGGCAAACACTTGAGAAAATTAATGTTGAGCAAATGCAGAAAGGGGTTTCGGTCAGAGAAATTGTTGAGGATCAAGTTGGCAATGTTTGGTTTGGAACTTCTTCGGGACTCGTGAAATATGATGGCGAAAAGTTTACCACTTTCTCCACAGAAGCTGGTTTACAAGATGAGGATATTTGGGGTTTAGCGATGGACTCAAAAGGACTGATTTGGGTGGGTTCGATTGGAGGTGTTAGTCATTTTGACGGAAAAAAGTTTACACCCTTTTTGTTGCCAGATGTAAAGGTCGAAAATCCACAGCACATGCTATCCGAAAAATTGGTTAAAGAATTTATGGAAGACAAAAATGGAACGATGTGGCTTGTTACCGACGGGAATGGAATTTTCAGGTACAAGAATGGCGGGTTCATTCATTTGACAACTAAAAATGGACTTACCGACAATAATGCCTGGGATATACTGGAAGATAGACAAGGAAATATTTGGATCGGGACTTTTAATGGCGGTGTGAGTAAATATGATGGTAAAACATTCACTAACTTCACTATGGATGGAATTATTGAAGGGTTAGAAACCTATAATTTTTGTGAAGAGAGGCAGGGAAATATTTGGTTTTCAGCAGAAGGTTATGGCGTGTACCGATACGATGGGGCAAAGTTCACCCGCTTCACAACCGAAAACGGATTAGCCGCAAACGTGGTTCAAAGTATTTTTGAGGATAACAAAGGTCAACTTTGGTTTGGCACCTGGCAGGGAATAAGTATTTTTGACGGACAGAAATTTATGAATGCTAATGAGAAAGAACCTTGGACAAACTGAAAATAACAGTTGTTAACAGCATTTTTGCAATAGACGGGATTTCGTGCTCCTCATGCAGTTTAGTGGTAGCCGAAAGTTTTGTGCTCCGCATCAGCATTGGTGGTAAAAATCCCGCCCGTCGAAAATCTGCAAATCCTTGGCGAGCAGCATAGAAAAAGGACGCGAAGTAAGAATTTCATGTTTAATCGTATAAATATTGACTATGAAAAAAGGTACTGTAAAGAAAATCATCTTTGGAATTATTGGAACAATGATTCTTTTTATACTGTTAGTTGTTGTGAATTTTGTGTTTTTGGTTAAAAATGCGTCAATTGTATCGAAAGGTCAGCCAATACAAAACTATGGTACAAAAAACTGTGCCCTTTTAGTTGTTGACATCCAGGAAGTCATAACAGGGGATCTCTCTATCTATCCGAGCCTTCAGGAAAATTCGGAATTTCTAATTCAGAAGATTAACCAGGCGATTGATAGTTTTGAAGTGCACAACAATCCAGTGGTTTATATTCGCAGTGAGATCAATAATCCTTTTATAAATCTGATTAATCGTTCATATGCAAAAGGAAGCCCTGGAGTTCAATATGATAAACGTTTGAAAATTGTTTCAAATATTGAAGTAGTCAAGACAGGCAAGGACTCCTTCAGAAAAACCAATTTGGATGAAATCCTTACCAAGAACAAAGTAAATGAATTATACATTGTTGGATTGGATGCTGCAGAATGCGTTAACGCTACGGTAGAGGCATCCCTGAATAGAAAGTATAAAGTAAATATCATTAAAGAAGCTGTTCTATCCAAATCCAGGATTAAGACCGATAGCATGATGGTTTGTTTTCAGGACAAAGGAGTTAGAATTATAAATTTGGACAGTTTAAATTTGATAAAATGATTTAAGTCGCTGTTAACGCTCAGCAATGCACCCGAATTCCAAAATAATAGTAATTTAGCGGCAAAAATATGATAACAGAAAGCAAAATATCGGAAATAGTTAGGAAGATTGCTTCCGGATACGATCCTGAAAAAATCATTTTGTTTGGCTCGTATGCCAGCGGAACAGCTTCGGATGATAGCGATATTGACATTTTTGTTGTGAAGGACACCGAATTACCTCGCCCCCAGAGGACAATTCAATTGAGAAGAATGCTTCTTGGCGCCCAAATTCCAATGGACTTAATCGTTTACACACCCAACGAAGTAGAGAATGAGAAGGATGAGAAGTACAGTTTTGTTTATGAAGTTCTAAACTCAGGAAAAACAGTCTATGAACGGAAAAACAATTGAAACAGCCATACAATGGTTTTACACGACCTGAAACCATTCAGGTGCTGAATAAAATACGTTATTCTATCACCTCACCATCACCTTCTCGTTCGCTGAAAACTCCCGCCCCTGCATTTTGAGATAATACAATCCGGCGGGAAGGTTATCAATATTCATTTCAATTGAAGTTGATCCTGCCGGAAGCGTTCCTGAAAATACGTTTTGCAAAACCCTCCCTGCCAGATCGTAAAGAACGATTTCAACCGGCTGTGATGATTGCAAGCTGATGTGGATTGTTGCAAAGTCGGGCGCTGGATTTGGCCGGATGGTCATTTTACTTGCTGAATTTTCTTCAGTGATGCCCGGCATGTAGTCTCTTTTCAGTATTTCGCCGCTCTGCCCTACGGCATATCCGGTGCTTCCCACCATAACCACGTCGTTCATCTTACCGTTGGCGCCCATTACCTCTGCATAGTCCCATGAATAGCCCCCATCGTTGGTTTCGGCTATCAGCGGAATGTTATTGTTACCGCCGGCCACCACCCCTTTGTCCTGGTTGAGGAATGAAACCGCGTAGATAGGATGGTCAAATGCGATGGCATCCCAGAATTGGGTTCCCCAGTTGATGTCTTTGGTTAAAAAGCCCTGACCATCCCATAAGGCGCCAACAAAAAAGCCATTATCGCTATCGAAAAAGTAGCAATCCCTTGCATTTCCTTCGTTGCCGGTACCGCTGAAAGTGGGGTAAAACGACTGCCCGGTAAACGATTGTCCGCCATCCATTGTATAACCGATCAGTGGCTGGAAAATGGAATTGCTGCCTGCCACGGCGCCAAAATCGGCATTGGCCATACATGCGCAATAGTAACTACTCATGTACCCCCCTTCGATATAAGTCCAGTTCAACCCGAAATTGTTGGTCCAGATGATCGTGTTTCCAGAACCGCCCGCAATGCCATGCCCGCCAAAAGCAACGCCGACAACGTTTACGGCGTGCAGATGCGCCAGAGCTATGCCTCCACCACCTACGCCGACGAAGGGTACCTCTTCCTGCTGATTGACTTCCACGAACAAGACCTCCTCATCTACATCCGCGCCTGGCAGCCCAACGAATGGGACAGCAGCGCATTGGTAAACTCGGCCAATTTCAGGGTGTTTAAGTGAGAAAGAATTTTGTAAAAAGTGTATGAACAGTTCAAATTAAATTTACTTTTGCCTGAAGAGAAATGTGGCGTTGGATGTAAAATCAGCAGTTCATTTACTGTTAAACTAAAAAACCTTTTAATGATGAGCGTTAAACATAAAGCGATTTTTTCGCAAAAAGGCGGAGCATTCATACTATTGCAGAAGACAGGGAATAGCAATAGTATGAGTTTTGATTGGTTATAGACGAGTTGTGAGTAATGCTAAAAGATGACGATGACAGATACAGAATTATTTAAATACGCATATGATTTTTTATTGTCGTTCGGCATTGTGACGAAAGATGAATTAGAATTGCATTTACGAGCAGAATATGAAAAACCTAAGGACTTAAAAATAATTTATAGAAAGCTGTGTGAATCTGCACAAAACAAACAAATGAGTTCGAAAGTTATCGGAAACTCAATTGGTGGAACTGATAACCTTAGAAAGGTTTTGTTTGACTTTAATCCTTATGAAGTTGCTCAAGAATACAAAACAACTGAAGCTGGTAGATTACTTTTAGAAATAAAAAAGAGACTAAAACCAAACGGACAAGTAAGAACAACAACAAGAAGTTTATGGCCTCAATTTTGTCAATCAGTGATTGATTCTGCACATTTTCTAAAATCATTTGAAACAGCAGCTAAGTTTTATGAGTGGGCAGACTTTTTTGCCAATGACACTAAAGCAAAACCTGCACTTCCGTTAATGATAAGCATAGAAGTATCTGGAATTGGTTTCCCTTTAGCTTGCGACTTCTTGAAAGAACTTGGTTTTATCGAATATGGTAAACCCGATGTTCATCTTAAGTACATTTTTAAAGCGTTAAGCATAATTGACCATAACGAAAAATCTGTAATTAAGCAAGACTATTCAACGCTAAAAGCGATTGATAGGATTGCAAAAGAAAATAATGAAACACCTTATGCCGTTGACAAAGTATTTTGGTTAATTGGCAGTGGAAATTTTTACTTGATAAATAAAAGTATTGGGAGACAAAAACAAAAATTTATTGATGACATAAAAAAGCATTACCCACAACACGTGGTTTAAAAAATTGCCGGGATAGTAGGTTATTTTGGGGTTGTAGTCCGCTTCAACTTTTGTCTACCTTGATAGGGAATAGCCCGCAATTGGCAACTTTTCATAACGCAAATCCGTTGGACGATAGATAGTTTAAACGGAACTAAGTAACCTATAGATAACTGACATTTTTAAGACGAAACGGCAAAGCTGAAAACAGAATTTGGTGAGCAAAACATTAATAAAAACTAAGATCATGAAATGTGGTAAAAAATTTACTTTAAAACACCCAAAATCCAAACTAAGATGTTGGTGTAAGGGATTAGTTTGGAGTCTATTTCTATCTTTCGGAATTATCAATTTTGGTTGTGATAAAAATGATTCTGATGAGTATTATGTTAAATACGAGGTAGATAGCTCAACAATTTATTTTGGTGGTCGAATAAGTGTAGAAATAAGTACGGAAAAAAGTAATAATATGACCTTTACCATTGATACAGGTCCACCATGGGAAACAGTAATAGGCCCTGTTCAAAAGGGCTTTCTTGCTAAACTAGGTGTAAATAAAGTGGGTTCCCCAGATAGCCAATTACGATTATATGCTAAAATATCTGTAAGCAAAAATGGTAGTCCCTTTGCTTTAAAATTGAATGATGGTAGTGAGACACCAAGAAATTCTCTTCAAATTAGTTATGAAATAGATTTTTGACAAGAGAAAGATTATTATTGCACCTAAACACTTCGTGCAATAGCTTTTTTTAGTGGTTGATAATGATAGGCAAATAGAAAAAAACATCAGGTAATATGGTGTTTATATCATTTGGGTTGACGATAGATTTGGAAATATTTTCACTTTTTGGTAGTTTTATAACGGTGGATAAAGAAGTATTTCCGAACTCCTGAACGTAATAAGCAAGCAACCGTTAATCAATCAATGAACAGCAAACCCTTATCTATGGAATCACAAATCCTGAAACCCCACAAGGCGATGAACTTTATCCTGGCTGGATAGGTGAGTGTTATTAAAGTCCCGACGACTGAAAGACGTGAGCGTAAGCACTCAGCAATGTACCCGAATTCACAAATAATAGTAATTTAGCGGCAAAAATATGATAGCAGAAAGCAAAACATCGGAAAAAGTTAGGAAGATTGCTTCCGGATACGATCCTGAAAAAATCATTTTGTTTGGCTCGTATGCCAGCGGAACAGCTTCGGATGATAGCGATATTGACATTTTTGTTGTGAAGGACACCGAATTACCTCGCCCCCGGAGGAC
>JACZJL010000062.1 GCA_014860585.1 Bacteroidales bacterium
TTCGCCCACTGTCACTGTATGACGGTCAAACTCACCACCCGGAATAAACCAGGTTAATACCGCCGAGAAAACGACAATCGAAAAGACAATGACGTAAGTGTGTGGAATTTTGGTCTTCTTCATTCATCCCTCCATGACAAGATTAAAGGTTGCAAAAATAATAAAACTCCATTCCAACAAGCGGCCTGCTTTAAGTCTTTGCTCTTTTTACCTCGTCAACAATACCACACCCGCCAATTTAAAACATTCACCCCGTGAGTTGCTTGCAAAAGCCACTGCAGTTTGAGGTTTAGTGGGGGTTTGGTAACATTCACGGGGTGAATTGTTAAACCGGTAAGCAAACCCCGCTGCGCCAGCTTTGGGTTGGAGGAGGGGATGGCAACCCCGAGCTTTAATGACCAAAAGTAATAACTAAAATTCATTACAATGACCCACGGTTATTTCTTTATTCACCCTTGAACCACCTGCTAGGTCCACCAATAAGGTAATCCCGAGGGGATCCCTACGGGATAAGGTTGATTTTTACAAAACATCCTCTCTACTAAGGTTTTTTTTCGAGTATAAGGTTTTCCTTCTCCGAAAAATGACCCGAAAAATTGAAAACCTTATTTGCATCCTCAAACCTTAGTAGGATTGAGCAACCATCAGGCTTTTCAACCTTATCCCGTAGGGATCCCCTCGGGATTACCTTATTTTCAGGGTATAATATTCTGCAGAGATCATTCACCCCGTGAATCATTTGCAAAGCCCACACTAGTTTCAGGTTTGGTGGGTGTTTGGTAACATTCACGGGGTGAATTGAAGAATAAGAAATTTGTCGCTTTTTACTACCTTGACTGAAGATCCTTTAATAGTTCAGGGAGTTGTCTGAGGGCGGCCATTTCACGCCATTTTCTGCGGGCGTCGTCGGCAGGCGCCCCGAAATAGATTCTTCCGTCGCCTTCGATCGATTTGTCGATACCCGACATGGCCAGCACCACGGCGCCTTTGCCAATCACCAGGTCTTTGTTCACTGAAACCCTTCCCCAGAGGATCACATCATCTTCAATCCGGGTAACGCCGGCAATTGCGGCATGAGCGCCAATCAGACAATTTTTACCGATATAGGTATCGTGTCCCACCTGGCAGTGGTTATCCATTTTGGTTCCGTCATCAATCACAGTGTCCCCGGAAACACCCCTGTCAATGGAGCACAAAGCACCAATTTCAACACGATTACCAAGAACCACTCTTCCGCATGATTCAAGTTTGCGATAACCTGCCGGCTTGCGCTGGAAGTAGTAAGCATCGGCGCCAAGAACACTGTTGGAATGTATAATTACATCGTCACCAATCACACAGTGGTCATAGATGGCTACTCCGGAATGGATGATACAGTTTTTTCCAATCACCACATGATTTCCGACAAAGGAATTCGGCTGGATCACCGTCCCTTCGCCAATCAATGCTGACGGACTAACCTGTGCGTAACAAGGCTCGAACGACCTGAATTTTTTGACCAGCGAAACATAAGCAGCAAAGGGATCATCGCAAATCACCAACCCTTTTCCTTCAGGGCAATCCACATCTTTGTTGATGATAATAGTTGTCGCTTTGGAGTTGAGTGCTTTGTTGTAATACTTTGGATGATCCACAAAAGTAAGATCACCAGGTTCGACCATGTGTATTTCGTTGATGCCAATAACAACGTGGGTTGGGTCGCCTTTGAACTGTGCATTTACAAATTCGGCAACCTGCTGAAGGGTGAGCGGCTGTGGAAAAAACATCGTTTTCTGTTTATGGATTTAAAAAAAAGCACAGGAAATCTGATGCCTGTGCTTGAATAGGTTGTGATTGCTATGTTTTTACCCTTTCGGAGTAATCACCCGAACGGGTGTCCACCTTGATGGTTTCCCCTTCGTTAATAAAAAGCGGAACCCTCACAATGGCGCCGGTTTCAACAGTAGCCTCTTTCAGTGCGTTGGTGGCAGTATTGCCTTTGTCGCCGGGCTCGGTATAAGTGACCAATAAATCAACATAAGCCGGTAATTCACACGAAAGCACAGTTTCAGTTTCGGCATGGAACAAAACTTCCACCTCCTGGCCATCTTTCAGGAACTGAGGTGCATTGATCAATACTTCATCAAAAAAAGTCTGCTCATAATTTTGGGTGTTCATGAAATGATATTCAGCACCGTCTTTGTATAAAAACTGGTAGGGTCTGCGTTCAACACGCTGAATGTCAATTTTTACCCCTGCATTGAAAGTATGGGGAATTACCTTTCCGGTCTTTACGTTTCTCAGCTTTGTTCTTACAAAAGCCCCGCCTTTGCCGGGTTTCACATGTTGAAATTCGACGATGGAGAAGAGGTCTCCGTTGTGGTTGAGTACGAGTCCGTTTTTAAAGTCTGCGGTTGTTGCCATAAAAATTACTAAATAGTTTAATTGAAATTTTTTGCAAAATTATTCAAAAATTTACATCGATCTGGGTTTGTGGAAAAGGATAAAAAGATTGTTAGCCGTTGCGCCGGTCAACCTTGCCGTAACCCTTCATCAGCCCGCGTGTGGATCTGCTGATAAACGAAAGGATTTCATCCCTGTCGGTTGTTGCCGGCACTTCTGCTTCGACAATAGCCACGGCCTGCGAAATGTTATACCCTTTGAGATACATGATTCTGTAGATATCCTGAATGGCGTTGATGCGTTCGTTGGAGAATCCTCTGCGACGCAACCCGATTGAGTTGATTCCAACGTATGCAAGGGGTTCGCGTGCAGCCTTGGTAAATGGTGGAACATCTTTTCGCACCAGTGCACCCCCTGAAATGAAGGCATGAGCGCCGATCTGCACAAACTGGTGAACGGCTGACATCCCCCCGATGATCGACCAGTCGTCGATGGTAATGTGACCGGCCAGCATGGCTGCATTGGCCAAAATTACGTTGTTCCCGATAATACAATCGTGGGCTATATGAACGTAAGCCATCAGCAGGCAATTATTGCCAATCACCGTCTCGATGTTGGCTTTGGTGCCGCGGTTGATCGTGACAAATTCCCTTACCGTAGTGTTGTCTCCGATTTTAACAATGGTGTCTTCACCGGCAAATTTCAGGTCCTGCGGAACGGCCGATATTACAGCACCCGGGAAAATACGGCAGTTTTTACCGATCCGTGCTCCCTCCATGATGGTAACATTTGATCCGATCCAGGTACCCTCATCAATCTCAACGTTTTTCTCGATATTGACAAAAGGTTCGATAACCACATTTTTGGCCACTTTGGCCTGTGGATGTACGTATGCTAAAGGTTGATTCATGTTTAACTAACTTTTTTACTGATTTGAGCAAGCATTACTGCTTCCATGACTATTTTATTTCCCACGTATGCAACACCTTTCATATGGCAGAGTCCCCTCCGGATGGGTGCTATAAGGCTTAAACTGAAAATGATCGTGTCGCCCGGAACTACTTTGTGACGAAACTTCACATCATCAATTTTCAGAAAAAATGTAAGATAATTTTCAGGGTCGGGAACAGTGCTCAACACCAGGATTCCTCCTGTTTGTGCCATAGCTTCAATCTGAAGTACACCAGGCATCACCGGTTCATCGGGGAAATGACCCACAAAGAATGCCTCATTCATGGTCACGTTTTTCAACCCAATCACGTGGCTACTACTCATTTCGAGTATCTTGTCGATGAGGAGGAATGGCGGACGATGGGGGAGGAGCCGCATGATGTCCTTAATTTCGAAAAGGACAGGTTTTTCAGGGTCGTATTTAGGGATACGCTCAACAGAAGTGGCTTTTAATAAATGCTTCCGGAGAATTTTTGCAAACTCAGCATTGGGACCGTGCCCTGGCCTGGTTGCAATGATATGTCCTTTAATGGGTTTCCCGACTAATGAAAGATCGCCGATAACATCGAGCAGTTTGTGACGGGCCGGCTCATTCGTGAAATGGAGGTCGAGGTTATTAAGGATGCCCTCAGATTTAACAGCAACCGATGGTTTGTTGAAAAGTTTGGCCAGGCGGTCGAGTTCTTGCTGTGTCACGGCTTTGTTAACAAAAACGATGGCGTTGCTCAGGTCGCCACCTTTCACCAGGTTATTATTAAGCAGAAACTCAAGCTCGTGAAGGAAAACAAATGTGCGACAGGGTGCAATTTGCGTGGCATAATCTTCAATTTGCTCCATCACGGCATGTTGAGTTCCCAACACCTTGGTTTCAAAGTCGATCAGTGTGGTCACTTTGTATTTGTCAGCCGGTATGGCAATGAATTCAATATTTTGTATGGGGTCTTTGTAGGTAATGACCTCATCAATTACGAGGTATTCTTTGTTCGCTTGTTGTTCAACAAATCCGACATTTTGAAGTGCTTCGGTGAAGAACTTTCCACTTCCATCAGTGATTGGAGGTTCCTGTCCGTCAAGTTCGATGAGGCAGTTGTCTATCTGGAGGCCTGTAAGTGAGGCCAGGACATGTTCAACGGTTTGCACTCTGACTCCGTTTTTCACAAGGCTTGTCCCTCTGGTTGTATCGGTTACATAGTCAGCCAGGGCTTCTATTACTGGCTGTCCTTCGAGGTCAGTACGTTTAAAAACGAAACCATGATTTTCAGGTGCAGGTTTAAAAGTCAGGTTAACCATTTTCCCTGTATGTAATCCTGCTCCGGAAATGGTAACCGGGACTTTAAGCGTTCGTTGCTTCATCGGTGAAAAGATATTTATGATACAGCCTGCAAAAGTAAAAATATTTCAATTGGGGCAAAAAGTAAAGGCAAATTGTTGTTATTCAACGGATAATTTGCTTCTTCGACAACAGAGGGGGTGTTAGAGACCGCTTTCGATCTGCATACATCAGTTTGTAATTGGCTTACTATTTTCTTATTCCAACTATTTATTCTCCTCTAAGGCTTTCAACTTCTTTTCCAATTCATCCACTTTGTCCACAATCTTTTGAAGATTACGGAAATGGATGTAGGCTTTCTTGTATTTGGCGGCATCAAACGCGGGCGATCCAAACACAACAGAGTCGTCCTTCAGGCTGGAGCTTATTCCTGACTGGCCGGCTATTTTTACATTATTTCCAATAGTAATGTGTCCGGTTATTCCTACCTGTGCAGCGATCATACAATTACGGCCAACTTTACTTGACCCTGCAACACCCGATTGAGCAGCCATTACTGTGTTTTCACCTATTTCCACATTATGGGCGATCTGTATCAGGTTATCCAGTTTAACTCCCTTGCGGATAATGGTCGATCCAAGCGTGGCGCGGTCAATCGTTGTGTTGGCGCCAATTTCAACATGGTCTTCGATGATTACATTGCCAATCTGGGCAATTTTCAGGTAATTGTTGTCCGCCTGGGGGGCAAAACCAAACCCGTCGGCGCCGATCACCACCCCAGCATGCAATGTGCAGTGATTACCAATGATATTATCCGAATAGATTTTGACGCCGGCAAACAAGGTGGTATTTGATCCAATCTTAGTATTATCTCCAACATAACTTTGCGGATAGATTTTAGCGTGATCTCCAATCTGTGCGTTGTCGCCCACAAACGCAAAAGGTCCGATGTAAACATCTTTACCAACTTTAGCTGATGGCGAAATGTAGGCTTGTTCCGAAACTCCGGTTTTGTTGAGTTTGATCTGATTGTAAAGTTCCAGCAGCTTTGCGAAGGCTGTGTAAGGATCGTCCACCCTGATAAGTGTTGGTTTCACCGGATGCTCTGGAATGAAACTTTTGGCCACGATCACAATGCTGGCCTGCGATTGATAAATGTGCGGAGTGTACTTGGGATTGGATAAAAACGACAGAGAACCGGGCACCCCCTCTTCGATCTTGGCAAGTTGGCTGACGGCAGCACTTTCATCACCATCAACAATACCATTGAGCAACTGGGCAATTTCTTTAGCTTTAAAAATCATAGGAAAACGGGATTAACGATTAAAATACAAATGATTGAAAATCTTTATTTTAATTTAAATTATCGATGGAATTCAAACGAAAACCTCTTCCCCTGTAAAAGGAGATTTGGGATAGCAAATAAAGTATTTTTTTACCGTTTTGGATAACACTTCTGCTGTTAGATGGTCAGAAACCTCCGAAATGTCCTGTAAACGTCCGTCGCGGAAATAAATGCTGATCCGTTCATGGGTTGGATCGTAAGCACTGTTTTTGGCAATATCAGCAAAAACGAAGTATTCAGCCTCATCCTTAGTTAGCGAAAAATGTTTGGCCACCAAATCCTTCCGCCCGGCAATTTCCTCATAAGGGATAGGCTGCGTGCGGATTTCGGTTCTGAAAAGGTGGCGGTTAACCAGGCTTTTGCAAAGCAAAGACAGCACTTTGTCGCTACTGCCAGTCCACTCTTTGATTGCGGTAAAAATATCGAAGTCGTCAATTCTTGCAAATAAATCCAACAATTGCGGAGTGATCAGAAAGTCATCCTTTTTCACCCGTTCTTTTAGGAAGAAATTAAGAGGGGTGGTTGCAAAAAGATCAACACCCTGAGCAGAAAGGAATTTTGCCCTGCGGATGATTTGCAGTAACATTTGCTCTGCTGCGAGTACCGTCTTATGCAAGTAAACCTGCCAGTACATCAACCGGCGGGCGACCAGGAATTTTTCCACCGAATAAATTCCTTTGGCTTCCACCACCAGGTTGTCATTCACCACGTCAAGCATGGTGATAATCCGGTCGGAGTTGATCACCCCTTCGGAAACACCGGTGAAAAAGCTGTCGCGCTTCAGAAAATCGAGCCGGTCGGTATCCAATTGACTGGAAACCAGCTGGTGCAAATATTTTTTGGGATAACTGTCTGTAAAAATCGAGATCGCGATTCCAGTAATTTCACCAAATTGTTTCTCCAACCCCTGCATGAAAAGGAGAGACAGTTCTTCATGATGCAAATCTTCGATGATGGCCTTTTCGAGGGTGTGCGAGTAAGGCCCATGTCCCATGTCGTGCAGCAGGATAGCCGTAAGTGCACCAAGCGACTCCTGCCGGCTGATTTCATGACCTTTTGAGGTAAGCACATCCAAAGCCTGTTGCATCAGGTGAGTGGCGCCAATGGCATGATGAAACCTTGTATGTAGCGCTCCGGGATAAACAAGATGGGTGAGCCCAAGCTGTTTGATCCGGCGCAACCGTTGAAACCAGGGATGCTCGATCAGATCGAAAATCAACTCGTCGGGAATGCTGATGAACCCATAAACAGGATCGTTGAGTATCTTTTTTTTATTGCCTCCGGTGATTGGCATAAGGTCTTTAATTTCACTGTTTTTGGCCATTTCAGGCCGAATTAAATGCTGATAAGAAAAACTCCTAAAATTTGATTTTCAACGGTTTATTTGCCCCACCCTTCCCAAAGGGATCCCTACGGGAAAAGGGAGTAAACCGTTGAAAATCAGTGCTCCCTTTAGGGTTGGGGTATTCACTGATTTTCAACGATAAGAAATTTCTTCCTGACACTAATTAAATTCGACCTGTCAAAATAAAATTTTGTAAAAGCCTGTTAATAAGATAGCTTTGACGGAGCAAAAATAAACTAAAATTAATCAGAACTGATCTTATGGATAAAATCAAAATTTTGTGGGCGGATGATGAGATTGAATTGTTGAAACCACACATTATTTTTCTTGAGCAAAAAGGGTATTTGGTAACCACTTCCAACAACGGAGACGAAGCGCTTGATCTGCTCAAAGGTGAACCTTTTGATATCGTGTTCCTCGACGAAAACATGCCTGGTATGTCCGGCATCGAAACACTTGCAGAGATCAAAGTACTCCAGCCGCACTTACCCGTTGTGATGAT
>JACZJL010000063.1 GCA_014860585.1 Bacteroidales bacterium
ATTGCGTATGGAATTTGTTAACCCTTTGTTTTTGTATGGCCTCGCGGCCATTGCCATCCCCATTATTATTCATCTGTTCAACTTCAGGAAGTTCCGGAAGGTCTATTTCACCAATGTGAAGTTTCTGGAGGAGTTGCAGCAGAAAACCCAGAAGCAGTCGCAGCTCAAGCACCTGCTCACGCTGCTGATGCGCATTCTGGCCATTGTGGCGCTGGTGCTGGCTTTTGCCCAGCCTTACATCCCGGCAGGCGATACCGATGCAAAGCGTGAATCGCGCAATGCCGTAAGCATTTACATTGATAACTCTTTCAGCATGGGGTTGCCTTCGGCTCAGGGCGCCTTGCTCGATGAAGCTGTGAACAAAGCCCGCGAAGTGGCGATGGCTTACGGCACGACCGATATTTTTCAACTGCTCACCAACGATTTTGAGGGCTTTCATCAACGGTATGTAAGCCGGGAAGAGTTCATGGAGTTGCTGGATGAAGTGGAGATTTCGCCGGCAAGCCGCCCGGTGGCAGAAGTTTACAAGCGGCAGTCCGATCTTTTTTATGAAGAGAAACAGGACGGGAGAGTAGCAGTGATGATCTCCGACTTCCAGAAAAACATTTCCAACTTCGAGCTCATAGTACCGGACACCAGCATCACTGCTTACCTTTTGCCGGTTGAGGCCACTGAGAAAAATAATCTCTACATAGATACCGCCTGGTTTGATGCGCCGGCTTACCGCGTGGGTCAACTGGCGCGGCTGAATGTGCGGATCAGGAATGCTTCGGAAAATGATTTTGAAAAAATACCGGTGAAGCTGATCGTGAGCGGGCAACAGCGCGCCATCGCCAGTTTCGACATCATGGCGGCAAAGGATTTAGAAATAGCGATGCCTTTTACAATCCACGACGCGGGAATTCAGTATGCAAAGCTCGAGATCACGGATTTCCCGATCACTTATGACGATGCGCTTTTCTTTACCTTTGAGGTTAGCGATGAGATTCCTTTGCTGGCCATCAATTCCGGCGGTGAAAGTACCTACCTCAACTCACTTTTCAGAAACGACTCGACCTTCATTTTCCAGAATATTGACGAGAACCGGCTCGATTACTCTACTTTCAACCAGTACAACCTGATCATCCTCAACGGACTGAATGTGATCCCTTCAGGGCTTTCCACCGAACTAAAACGCTTTGCCGAAAGAGGCGGTAACATTGTTGTTTTCCCCGGTGAAATGGCCGACCTGGATAACTATCGTCAGTTTTTCCAGAATATGAACACCGCTTTCCTTGCTGAAAAAAACCAGTCCGAAACCCGCGTTTCATCCATCAACATCCTTAACAAGGTTTACGATGATGTATTTGAATCGGTGCAGGACAACATTGACCTGCCGGTGGTTTTTACGCATTACACCATTCGCCGTCAGCCCAACTCAATGATGGAAAGCCTGCTCGAGATGCAGAATGGCAACATTTTCCTGGGTAGCGAGCCGGCTGGCAATGGAATGCTTTACCTGTTTGCGGCGCCACTAAGTGCTGAATGGTCAAATTTTGTCCGACACGCAGTATTTGTTCCGACGCTTTACAAAATCGGTTTGCTGAGCCAGGGCGCTGCCAAGCTGTATTATCTGGCCGGTGAAAATGAGCAGATTTCGCTGAAAGGCGGGCTGCCCGAAGGCGACCAGGTATTCAGGATCAGAAGTGTGGACCGGGAATTTGAGGTGATCCCTGAAATCCGTTCGGTGTTTTCGCAAACCGAAATTTTTACCCAAAATCAGATCAAAGAAGCCGGCCATTACAATGTTAACCATAACGACCAGGTGTTGGCCGGTGTGGCTTTCAACTACAACCGCAAAGAGTCTGACCTGTCCGCATTTTCCAGAGCCGACCTCGAAAAGCTGCTGATTGACAGCGGGCTGGATAATTTCTCGGTCATCAAATCAACCGACCGCTCACTCACCGAGGTCATCGCCGAACTCAACGCAGGGATCCGGCTGTGGAAGTTTTTTATCATCCTCGCTTTGCTGTTCCTTTTTGGCGAAGTGGTTTTACTTAGATTTTTAAAATAATGTCAGCAAGAAAACACCTTGTATATGATTTTCAACGATTTTTTTACCCCACCCTAAAGAGAGTAAATCGTTGAAAATCATTGCTCCCGGAATTTATCCCGAGACTTCGGGAGGGTTGGGGCAAACAATGATTTTCAACAAATAGAGTTTTCTTGCTGACACTTAAAAACAACATAATATCATGAGAATTTTAGCCAACGAAACCATCGGATTAATCATTGACATGCAGGAGCGGCTCTATCCTTTTATCAAAGATAATGAGCAACTCACCCGCAACACCGGCATCCTCATCGAAGGACTGAAGGCCATCGGGGTGAAGATCATGGTTACCGAACAGTACACCAAAGGGCTGGGCTTCACCATCGAACCATTGAAAGTGTTGGTAAATGACATTCCGGTTATCGAAAAGCAGGCGTTTAGTTGCTGTGACGATACGCTGTTCAGCAAAGAGTTTGCGGCACTTTCAACAAAAAACGTCATCATCGCCGGCATCGAAACCCATGTATGCGTGCTCCAGACTACAATTGATCTGATAAAGCAAGGCTACCAGCCTGTGGTGATCGAAGACTGCGTGGGTTCGCGCAATCCAAACGACAAAGCCATTGCCATTCAACGGATGCGACAGGAAGGGGCGATCATTTCCACGTATGAGTCCATTTTATTTGAACTCCTGCGCCACTCAGGAACTGAGGAATTTAAAAAGATTTCGAAGCTGGTGAAGTAAGCTAAAGCAGCAACCTGGAGACCCGCAGGGTTTTGAAGTCATCTTAGGATTACTTTACCACCATCTTTCTGGCCTGTCACGCCGTGAATGTTATCAAACCATACCAAAAATGCGATTGCGGTGGCTTTTGCCGGCAACTCACGGGGTGATTTTACCAAACTCTCACCAAACCTTAAACTGTAACGGCTTTTGCATGTGATTCACCGTGTGACTGGCTTCGAAATCAGATTGAATGTGTTTGTTTACAGATGTTTCCCATCGAATAAGGAAATAATATCAGCTTTTTGATCTCATGCAAAAAATGTAAACTAATTTTGCAAGTCGATTAGTTGAGTTTGCAGGCTGCAAGCCGACGGATAAAGAAAGCCAAATTGAGGATGACCGCACATAACGCAAAAAAGGATCGAATTTAAAAAATGGATGACAATCTGATTGAAAACCAGGAAAATGAACAGATACTGAACCCGGAGCCGCCGGAGCATCACGAGCAGACCAAATCAGGCGATGGTTCCTTCAAGATCATCGCCCTGGACGGGATGTACGAGAACTGGTTTCTGGATTATGCATCCTACGTGATCCTCGAGCGCGCCGTGCCGGATGTGATGGACGGGCTGAAGCCTGTGCAGCGCCGCATCCTTCATGCCATGTACGAGATGGACGACGGGCGTTACAACAAAGTGGCCAACATTATCGGTCAGACGATGAAGTACCACCCGCACGGCGATGCTTCCATCGGTGAGGCGCTGGTGCAGTTGGGTCAGAAGGAGTTGCTGATTGACATGCAAGGTAACTGGGGTAATGTGCTCACCGGCGACAGTGCTGCAGCGCCGCGCTACATCGAAGCCCGCCTCTCAAAGTTTGCCCTCGAGGTGGCTTTCAATCCTAAAACGACAGTATGGAAGGATTCCTACGACGGCAGAAACCGCGAACCGATCTTCCTGCCGATGAAGTTCCCGCTGCTGCTGGCGCAAGGCGTTGAAGGCATTGCTGTTGGGCTGGCTTCAAAGATTCTCCCTCACAACTTCAACGAACTGATTGACGCTTCGATCAAATACCTGCAAGGGAAAGAGTTTGAGATTTTACCCGATTTCCTTGGTGGCGGACTGGCAGATTTTTCCAAATACAACAAGGGGTTGCGCGGTGGAAAGGTGAGGGTGCGCGCCCGCATCAAGCTCGAGGACAAGAAAAACCTGACGATCACCGAAATCCCTTTCGGAACTACCACCACCAGCCTGATTGAGTCCATCATTGCCGCCAACGACAAAGGGAAAATCAAAATTAAAAAGATTGACGACAATACCTCAGATAAGGTCGAAATTCAAATCCAGTTGCAGCCAGGCATCTCACCCGACCAAACCATTGACGCCCTCTACGCTTTCACCAATTGCGAAGTTTCCATTTCGCCCAACGCTTGTGTGATTTATGATGGCAAACCCCATTTCATCGGTGTGGACGAAATCCTGAAAATTTCCACCGACAGCACGGTAAACCTGCTGAAGATGGAGTTGGAAATCCGTAAAAGCGAACTGGAGGAGCAGTGGCATTTTTCATCACTCGAAAAAATATTTATCGAACAACGGATTTACCGCGACATTGAGGAATGCGAAACATGGGAAGCTGTGATTGATGCCATTGA
Source organism: Bacteroidales bacterium (assembly GCA_014860585.1). Taxonomy (NCBI): domain Bacteria; kingdom Pseudomonadati; phylum Bacteroidota; class Bacteroidia; order Bacteroidales; species Bacteroidales bacterium. Next base: position 4,414 of record JACZJL010000063.1, read on the forward strand.
CCTGGGTCTGGAGCCATTCAAGCATCTTTTCAAACGGACCATCACCCGCGAGGACATCCTCAGGCTGACAGAAATCAAGATCAAACGTATCTCTAAATTCAATACCTTCAAGGCTGACGAAACCATCCGCGGGATTGAGATTGAACTGGAGGAGGTAGAAAACCATTTGCATCACCTGATTGATTTTGCGATCAATTATTTTAGGGCAATCAAAAAAAAATACGGACAAAACAAAGATCGTCAGACCGAGATCAGAAACTTCGACAACATCGAAGCGACTCTCGTGGCTGCTGCCAACGAAAAGTTATATGTAAACCGCGAGGAAGGTTTTGCAGGTACAGGGCTGAAGAAGGATGAATTTGTGTGCGACTGCTCCGATATTGACGATATCATCGCCTTCCGCGAAGATGGTACTTTCCTCGTCACCAAGGTTTCACCGAAGTTTTTTGTAGGTAAAAATATCATCCATATTGATGTTTTCAAGCGAAATGACGAGCGCACGATCTACAATGCCATTTACCGCGACGGAAAGATTGGCGCTGCTTATGTTAAGCGCTTCGCTGTTGTTGGTGTTACGCGCGACAAAGAGTACAACCTCACCAAAGGCAAACCGGACAGCAAGGTGCTCTATTTCTCAGCCAATCCAAACGGAGAGGCCGAAATAGTGACCGTTCAGCTTAAGCCCAAGCCCAAATTGAAAAAGACTTCGCTTGATTACGATTTCAGCACACTGGCGATTAAGGGCAGAAACTCACAGGGAAACACGCTCACGAAAAATCAGGTGCGCAAGGTGGTGATCAAAGAAGAGGGCATTTCCACCCTTGGCGCCATGGACATCTGGTTTGACGACAGCGTGAAACGGCTGAATACCGAGGAGCGCGGGCAATACATTGGCGCGTTCAAGGGAACCGATAAAATCCTGTCGTTGATGCAATCGGGCGACTACCGTCTGACCGGTTTCGAAATCAGCACCCATTTCGACTCCGACCTGATCTACATCGGGCAGTATGACCCTGAACAAGTCTTCACTGCGGTTTACCTCGAAGGGAAAACCGGTTTTCATTACCTCAAACGTTTTACCATTGAGGAAACTGATAAGAAAACTGCCTTCGTAAACGACGATCCTGACTCTAAGTTCATCACCCTCTCGGTGGATGAAAATCCAATGCTCGAATTGTTTTTCGACCACAAGCGCAATGAGAAGGAAATTCCCAACGAAGTTGTGAATGCGGAGGAGTTTATCGGGGTGAAAAGCCACAAAGCCAAAGGTAAAAGGTTGTCGAAATATTTCATTAAAAAACTGGAATGGTTGGAACCACCGGAGCCTGAAGTGACTGAAGATGATGCAGAGGTTCTGCCCGACGAACCGGACATTGAGTTTGAAGTGATTGATGAACCTGAAGAAATCATAACTGTTCAGGAGGAAAACCAGCCAGTCGAAGAAATGACACCCAGGCCTGAGGAATTCCAGGATGAAGTAACGAAAGAAGACACTTCACCCAAACCAGTTGTTCCTGAAGTTCACATCACTGAAAAGAAAAAACCAAAATCCGGCGCCGGTGAGATACCCGGGCAAATGAGTTTGTTTTAGCAGTGGTCATATTGATGCTCATTTCATTGCGTTGGCCAACTGCTCGGTTGATGGCTTATTCTCCCGGCTAACAAACAAACCTCCAACGAAACTTGTTAAGTGCAAAAAATTATAGAAATGGCCAACAACGTTTTTGGAACAACTCTAAAGCCCTGCAGTCAGCGCCCGGTGACCGGTTTTTATCGCGATGGTATTTGTCGCACCGGCGAAGACGATTATGGAACTCACACGGTCTGTGCAGTGATGACCGAAGAATTCCTGCGGTTTTCCTTCGATCGTGGCAATGACCTGATAACACCCATGCCGCAGTATCGCTTTCCCGGATTAGGCCCGGGAGATCGGTGGTGTCTTTGTGCCTTGCGCTGGAAAGAAGCCTTCCTGGCCGGTGTTGCCCCGCCTGTTATCCTTGAAGCCACCAACGAAAGTACCCTCAGGCTGATTGACCTTGAAGATTTAGTGAAACACGCCTACTCGGAATGATTTGAAACTCACTTCAGAACAATTGAGTATCAACCAGAAAAATTCCTTGATTTGAAAACGAAGCAATGAAATCCAGGATTATCCCAATGCCACATCAAGGAACATCATCGTGGCAAATCCCAACATAGCGCCAATGGTGGATAAGTCAGTTTCATTTCCGGTTTGGGACTCCGGGATTAGCTCTTCGACAACCACAAAAATCATTGCACCTGCTGCAAATGATAAAGCATACGGGAGTAAAGGTGTCATGGTCAGAACAAGATAAGCGCCAAGAACCCCTGCAATGGGTTCCACAATTCCTGATATCTGGCCGTAGTTAAACGCTCTTAATCTCGAAAAGCCCTCTCGTCTTAGAGGAATGGAAACGGCTGCACCTTCGGGGAAGTTTTGTAAGCCAATCCCAATGGCCAGTGCAACTGCACCGGCAAGCATTCCTGAATCAGGATTATTGGCCAGTGCGCCAAAAGCAACTCCAACTGCAAGTCCTTCAGGGATGTTGTGGAGGGTAATCGCCAGCACAAGCAAAACACTCCGTTGCCAGGATGTCTTGATCCCTTCTGCTTTGTCCACTGACAAGCCCAGGTGAAGGTGGGGTAACAGCTTATCAATCAGAAGCAGAAATGCTCCTCCACTCAGAAAACCAACCAGGGCAGGCATCCATGATAGTGAACCATGTTCCTCAGCCATTTCTATTGCTGGCTTGAGCAGTGACCAAAAACTGGCTGCAATCATCACACCTGCAGCAAAACCAAGCATCGAATTCAATATCTTTTTATTGATGGTTTTGAAGAAAAAAACCATCGAAGAGCCAAGTGCTGTTAAACCATAGGTAAACAAAGTGGCAAAAAGAGCCAGCAAAACAGGATTGTATTCAAACAAAAAATCCAGATTCATAATGATTAGTTTTTACTCTGTTTAAAATTATTATTCCAACTAAAACCAATGGCAAAGAAATTCATTTTATGATTTAATCCGACACCCAATGAAAAATCCAGTTGAAAATTGTCCTTTAATAAATAAGTCAGACCACCATCGAGATTTGATGTCCATGTTGTTAAGTTGGAATACTCACCGAAAGGTTCCACAAACATTCCGAACTTATCCGAAAGGCCGAAACTTAATGCTGCTGAGTAAGTCAAATCACCATTTCCGTCACCAAAATAGTTGTAGCCTAAGTTATAGCCCAAGCCAATCAAATCATTTATAGTGTGAGAAATGGCCACTTTATTTACTGTACCCAACGTTGAATTGGTCAAATCCGGTGAACCAGTGGGAAGAATTAAATGAGAAATAAAAGCAATTTCGGAATTGACACCTTCCTTTCTGAGTACTTGCAATTTGAACCCTACTTCCATATCACTCAGACCAAATTCAGGATCATCGTTTGCTAAATCATCGTAAATTGTAACATGTTCTGCCAATCGAAGTTCCAGGGTTTCAAAAATCCCATACCTGAACAAGGCCGTAGGAAGCAATGATATTCTCGTACCGTCGAAGTCCCCGGTTCCAAATCCCATTTCAACCTGAAGACTGTTTTTTGGAATTGTTGTCGAAGATTCCGTTTGGTCCGGGCGGTCTGTAACAATCTGGGCATTTAAGACATTACTCATGATAAACATTACAGTAAGGCTCAAAATGAATCGATTCATGGTTTTTCAATTGTTTAATTTACCTGAAAATTGGTTTGGCCAAAAGTAAAGAATATGGCACACATTGGAAGGTGATAACTCATTTTAATCAGCTATCCCTCATTCTTCTCAACGGTCCCTTTTAAGTAAAAAAGCCCCCGTCAATTGATCAACGGAGGCTTTTTCATGGCATATTGCAGCTTTCTACCTGAAGCTGGCCAGGAAGTCGTCTTTGCATTTTTCTTTATGACGGTTTTGGACACACTGGGCGTCGAGAACGGCCACCATTACCATATTGATGATTTCCTGCACACTGTTTCCAAAGTGCAGCACATGAACGGATTTATTGAGTCCATTAAGGATCGGGCCGATCACGTCAAACTTACCCACCTCACGTAAAAGTTTATAGGCAATATTACCGGCAGTAAGGTATGGGAAAATCAGCGTATTAGCCGGGCCACCTTTCAACTTGGAAAAAGGGAAGTTTTCTTCGAGCATTTCGGCATTGAGGGCTACGTCAACCTGGATTTCACCGTCGACGATCAGTTTGGGATAGTCCCGGTGAAGAATACTGACGGCTTCGCTTACCATATCGGGGATACGGCCGCGGTTACTGCCGAAGTTGGAATAAGTTACCATGGCCACGCGTGGTGTGAGGTTGAACTGTTTAACGGCAAAAGCAGTCTGCAGGGTAATCTCAACCAGTTGCTGCACATTGGGTTCTTTGTTTACCGTGCAGTCGGAAAGGAAAAGTGGCCCTTCCTTGGTATTGATGATGTACATGCCTGAAACCAGCGCAGCATGTGGTTTTTTACCAATGACTTCGATGGCCGGTCTTATGGCGTCAGGATAATTGTTGGTGAGGCCTGAGACCATGGCGTCAGCATAACCTGTTTCGACCAGCATAGGGCTGAAGTAATTGCGGTGGTGCAGTCTGTCAAGGGCTGTGCTGAGGGTAATCCCTTTGCGGTTTCGTTTCTGGAAAAGTAGCTCCGCAAACTGGCGCCTTCTGTCATTTTCGCCGGCTGAACGTGGATCAATAATTTCCGGGTTAGGAATATCAAGCTCGTGCAGTTGGATGAGTTCAAGGATCTTGTCTTTATCGCCCAGTAAAATCGGATAGGCTGCTTGTTGATTTAGCACAAACTCAGCCGCTTTAAGCATTTTATAGTTCTCCGCATCAGCGAAAACCACGCGTTTGGGTTCTTCTATTGCCCGGTGTCTGATTTGTCGGGTGATGGGGTTTGTTGTCCCCATTTTTTTCTGGAGAAACTCGTTGTAAACGTCCCAGTTGGTAATCGGTTTACGGGCAACTCCGGATTCCATGGCTGCCCTGGCAACAGCAGGGGCAAGTCTGGTAATCAGTCTCGGGTCAAATGGTTTTGGAATGATATAATCTTTACCAAAGGCAAAATTGGTGGCATGATAAGCAATGTTAACCTCGTCTGGTACCGGCTCGGTGGCCAGTTCGGCCAGGGCGTATGCAGCGGCCAGTTTCATCTCGTCGTTAATACATTTTGCTCTCACATCCATTGCTCCGCGGAAGATGAACGGGAAGCCAAGCACGTTGTTGATCTGGTTGGGGTAATCAGAGCGCCCGGTAGCCATGATCAAATCATCGCGCACTGAAACGGCTTCGTCGTACATGATCTCAGGAACGGGATTGGCCAGTGCAAATACAACCGGGTGCGGCGCCATTTTTAACAGGAGTTCTTTTTTGAGTACTCCGGCAGTAGAAAGGCCAAGGAACATGTCGGCGCCATCAATGGCTTCGGCCAGGGTGTGGATATCTCTGTCGGTGGCAAATTGCTTCTTCATATAATTCAGGTCGGTACGATCGCGGCGCAGCACCCCTTTGCTGTCAAGCATAATGATGTTTTCGGGTTTGGCGCCAAGCTTTTGGTACAACCTTGTGCAGGAAATTGCGGATGCTCCTGCACCATTGACCACGATCACCATGTCCTCAATTCGTTTACCTGTAATTTTCACAGCATTGAGCAACCCTGCTGATGTGATAATGGCTGTGCCATGCTGGTCGTCGTGCATAATGGGGATGTCAACAGCGGCCTGGATTTTTTCCTCAATCTCGAAGCACTCAGGCGCTTTGATGTCTTCCAGGTTGATGCCTCCAAATGTTGGTGCAATGGCTACAACTGTGTCAATAAATTTCTGCGGGTCTTTCAGATCAATTTCGATATCGAACACATCGATATCGGCAAAAATCTTGAACAGGAGTCCTTTTCCTTCCATTACAGGTTTACCGGCCAGTGCGCCGATATCGCCAAGTCCAAGCACAGCAGTGCCGTTGGAGATAACCGCCACCAGGTTGCCTTTCATGGTGTATTTGTAAACATCGTCCGGATTGTCCTTGATCTTTAGACAAGGGTCGGCTACCCCCGGAGTGTAGGCCAGCGACAGGTCACGCTTTGTTGAGTAAGGTTTGGATGGAATAACTTCCAGTTTTCCCGGACGCCCTTCTGCGTGATAAGTAAGGGCGTCTTTCCTGAATAAATTGTCCAGCATAATTTGGTTAACTTTTGATTGTGTTAAAAATCTAACCCTACAAAACTAATCAATACTTTGCATTTCAAAAGGCTTAATCGCTAATTTTCAAAATGATGAATAAGAAGAAACTGAGTGATAAATCTGATATTCAGCATTAAAAGAGCTAATTAGAACGGTTATAAATTTTGT
>JACZJL010000064.1 GCA_014860585.1 Bacteroidales bacterium
CTCGATGTCAGTGAGCTAGATCCATTCTTGATACCTGAAATTGTGCCCACTTTTGGAGAACAGAGTTTTTTAACAAAACAGGTGGCAGAAAAATTTGGCCTTTCAGCAGGCACGCCAGTCACCTACCGTGCAGGCGATCAGCCAAACAACGCCTTCTCGCTGAATGTACTCAACCCCGGCGAAATAGCCGCCACTGCCGGAACTTCCGGAGTTGTTTATGGCGTGACTGACAAGGTGAATCATGATCCATATCAACGGATAAACACTTTTGCCCATATAAATCACACTGCCGATCATCCAAGGTATGGCGTCCTGCTTTGTATTAACGGAACCGGCATTTCCAACAGCTGGATTAAAAAGATTACCAAAACCTCTGTATTTGAGCTGATGAATCAACTGGCTTCTGCAGTGAAACCAGGATCAGAGGGACTATTGTTTGTCCCCTTTGGAAACGGCGCCGAAAGAATGTTAGGAAATTCAAATCCCGGTGCGGGGTTCTTCAACATTGATTTTAACCTGCATAACCATGCGCACCTTTATCGTGCTGTTCAGGAAGGGGTTGCTTTTGCTTTCAAATACGGAATAGAGATCATGCAGCAAACCGGTATTGATCCAAAATTGATCCGTGCCGGGCAGTCAAATATGTTTCAAAGCGAAATATTTGGTCAAACCTTGGCTAACCTGACCAGCGCCGAAATCCTTCTCTGCAACACCGACGGATCGCTCGGTGCTGCCCGCGGTGCTGCATTAGGAGCAGGTTTTTACCGGTCAGCTGCAGAAGCCTACCAATCTTTGAGTATCTTGAAAACCATAAAACCGGATAAAATTCAGGTCTTAGATGAGGCGTATAAGCTGTGGAAGAAAAAATTGTCTTCTCAATTGCAGACATTTCGCACCTGACCTATCGCAGCAAATAGGCAGATTTTATCATACCCGGCTATAAGCAGAAAAGATAAAAAACAGGCATTGCTCCATCAATTCAACATCCAGAGCAGACTTTGAAATTTTTCCAATAATTCTGCAACATTTTTTATCTTTGTGCACTATCGGCAATGTCAAACATTCAAAATCACAAACTTATGAGCAACAAAAAACCAAAACATTACCTCAATGTAAAAGAAACTTTTCCTCAGTTAATCCAGGCAGTCGAAAACCTTGGTGAAGCAGCCAGGAGCGCTGGACCACTTGACAAGAAGACAACACACCTGATCCAGCTGGCAGCTGCTGTGACCAACCGTAACGAAGGTGCTGTGCATAGTCACACACGCCGTCTCCTCGAAGCAGGCGCCACTCCTGAAGAAATCCGTCATGCCATTGTCCTTCTTGTCAGCACAATAGGTTTTCCTTCCGTCATGGCAGGATTATCGTGGGCTGAGGATATGATGGATTAAACCTGACTATCATTTTGCTCTATTTTTCTAAAAGAAATTGTTTAACAAATAAATCCAGGGTTGAACTCAAACCTTCCCAATGCTTTGAGAAAAAGTCAATAAACATTGATTTTCAATATTTTCCGTATTTCCAAACGCATCCCCTTTCATAGGACTCAATCTGACATTGCAGTTCGTTAGATATTTAGTAATGGATTAAGGCTAAAAAAGATTTCAAAAATTTCAGACCAATTATTTTTTATTGCGATAACTTTGCCGATGCAGCAAAGGAATCCTCTACTACAAAATGTAGTCTCCTTTTTTTTGCATCAATGATTTTTATTCATAAAGACAATGGAATATTTTAAAGGAATTAAAAAAATCCCTTTCGAGGGAAACGAAAGCCTCAACCCGCTGGCTTTTCACTGGTATGACGAAAATCGCCTGGTTGGCGGAAAAACATTGAAAGAACACCTGCGTTATGCTGTGGCATATTGGCATTCGTTCTGTGGAACAGGCGATGACCCATTCGGGCCGGGAACAAGAATTTTCGCATGGGACAAATCCAATGATCCCATTACCCGCGCAAAACATCGCCTTGATGCATCTTTTGAATTTATGACCAAACTCGGAGTTCCGTTTTATTGCTTTCATGACACCGACCTGGTGGGTGACGGCAGCGTATTTGAAATTGAGAAACGCCTGGAAAAACTGGTTCCGGAAGCTAAAATCCTGCAACAACAAACCGGGGTAAAACTGCTCTGGGGAACGACAAACGTGTTCAGCAACCCGCGATATATGAACGGCGCTGCCACAAATCCCGATTTTCTGGTGGTGGCCAATGCCGCAGTTCAGGTAAAAAATGCCATCGAATCTACCATCGAATTGAGTGGATCGAATTATGTATTTTGGGGAGGCAGAGAAGGTTATCTTTCGTTGCACAATACCGACACAAAAAAGGAGATTGAACATCTCGCCATGTTCTTATCCATGGCAAAGGATCATGGCCGGAAAAAAGGATTTACCGGCACTTACCTTATTGAGCCTAAACCAATGGAACCCACGAAGCACCAGTACGATTATGATGTTTCCACTGTGATTGGATTCCTGGGGCATTTTGGGCTGGATAAGGATTTTATGCTCAATATTGAAGTAAATCATGCCACCCTTGCCGGTCATACTTTCGCACATGAGATCAGGATGGCTGCCGATGCCGGAATGTTTGGGTCAGTGGACGCCAACAAGGGCGATTACCAAAATGGCTGGGATACTGACGAATTTCCCACCAACATTTATGAAGTAACTGAAGCAATGCTCGAAATCATGCAGGCCGGAGGTTTCACAACGGGTGGGATCAACTTCGATGCAAAACTCCGCCGCAACAGCACCGACCCGGAGGACCTTTTCATTGCGCATATCTCAGGAATGGACACCTTCGCAAGGGCATTTATAATCGCTGACAAAATCCTGAACGAAACCGATTACCTGAAAATGCGAAAAGTTCGATATGAGTGTTTTGAGACCAATCTTGGGAAACTCTTTGAGGAAGGTAAGCTAACCCTCGAGGCACTGCGTGAGATTGCCCTCAAAGGCGGCGTGCCAAAACCAAAAAGCGGTAAGCAGGAAATGCTGGAACAACTTATCGGGTGGTTTATTTAGGTGGGTAAAATGAATTAGTCGAGTAATTAAATGATGGAGTGATGGGGTGATGCTTGCCCGCCACCTCCTTCGTCGGTGTCGGGGAGTAATGGAGTGATGTTATGGACTATATGTCTGGGGAATCAGAAACCTAACAGTGTCTTCCATTCCTTTCAGTGTTTTAAAACTAAAGAACCGGTTGTGCTTTAATAAATGCGACAGCTTTCTAAAAAAATTATATGGAAAAAATCAACAAACGGTATGTGTTTGGTTTAACGCTGGTAGCCACGCTTGGCGGGTTACTTTTTGGTTACGACACGGCAGTGATCTCGGGAACTGTGGGATCGCTTGAACGATTTTTCATCGAACCGGCAGGATTGACTGAAACAGCGGCCAACACACGGCTTGGGTTTGTAGTATCGAGTGCGCTGATTGGCTGTGTAATTGGCGGGATGTTGGGTGGATTGATAAGTCTGCACCTGGGAAGGCGACGCGGACTGATGCTGGCGGCATTGCTTTTTCTGATCTCAGCGCTCGGGTCGGCCATGCCCGAAATGTTTTTCCGGCCAGTTGGTGAAGGCGATCATCACTTCATCACCCATTTTGTGATTTACAGGATCATTGGTGGGATTGGGGTTGGACTGGCTTCGATGCTCTCGCCGATGTACATTGCCGAGGTGGCGCCGACTTCAATCAGGGGAAGGCTCGTTTCGTGGAACCAGTTTGCCATCATCTTCGGGATGCTGGTGGTTTATTTTGTCAATTACTTCATTGCTTTGCAGGGCGATGATAGCTGGCTGCACCTCACCGGCTGGAGATGGATGTTCGCCTCTGAGCTTATTCCAGCCGGTTTATTCTTTTTTCTGCTCTTCTTTATTCCCGAAACTCCCCGCTACATGGTCATAAAAAATCAGTCGGAAAAAGCATTGGATGTACTTGAAAAAATCAATGGAGTACAAAATGCAAAAAAAATCCTTTCAGAAATCCAATCAACTATTGTCAGCCATTCGGCAAAACTGTTTTCCTATGGATTCCTGGTGATCATCATAGGCATCATGCTTTCGGTTTTTCAGCAGTTTGTGGGGATAAACGTGGTGCTTTATTATGCTCCGGAAATTTTTAGAAACATGGGTTCAGGGACCAATTATGCATTATTACAGACGATTATCGTGGGTACCATCAACCTTGCATTCACGGTAGTCGCCATCATGACGGTTGACAAATTCGGGCGCAAACCCCTGCAAATTATTGGCGCATTGGGAATGGCCATTTTCATGTTTTCGCTGGGCTTTGCCTTTTACTTCAATCGCCTCGGGTTGGCCGCATTGATCTTTATGCTCGGTTATGTGGCCTGCTTTGCCGTTTCATGGGGACCAGTGGTCTGGGTTTTACTTTCCGAGATCTTCCCCAACCAGATCCGGGGCCGGGCAATGGCTGTGGCTGTCGCCGCACAGTGGATTTCCAACTATCTCATCTCCTCCACATTCCCCATATTGGACAAATCCTCATGGCTTATCGAAAAGTTCAACCATGGTTTTGCTTACTGGATTTATGCCGTGATGGGGTTGCTCGCCGCCTGGTTTATGTGGCGATTCGTCCCCGAAACCAAAGGCAAATCGCTGGAAGAGTTGGAGAAGGCATGGAGAAAATGACCACTATAGCCAGTTTTTCCAGACCTCTTGAGTGATAAACGGAATGTTGTTGTTTTTACAAACTCTCATTGTGTGACCTGTACCACCCTTTCCCGGGTTTCGCAGGTCGTCATAAAAAATGGCGAAGTTAGCCGGTGGGATCCCTGACCGTGTACCGATGACTTTGATAGTATCACGCAGTAAATAGGCAGCTTTGATGGTTACAGAATTGGAGACACCATTGGTAAACTCATCAACCAACCGAGTTGTCCGGCTGTCAGAACTGGTATGATAGGTCACCTCCGGTTCGGCAGCAAGGCTGATGTCGTCAAGTGAATGGATGTGATAAGCAACACTGCTTTGCCGGCGATGACCGGTGTAGGGGACAATCACTTCGATGCGGTTGGGGTCAATATTAGCAACGCCCCGGGTAAACAGTTCATCCGACCCGGGTGCATTGCCACTACGAAAACGGGCATGTTTCATTTCCCTGCATAATAATTCTCCCAGGGTAATTAACAAGGGTTGATCTTCCGGCAAAACTACCCGCTTCCCTTCGAGAAGGATGATACTTCCCTGTTGGTCATAATCTTCCAATATGTTGATCAGAGTAGGCACTTGTTATATTCTTAATTTTTCAATAGTTACTATAGAAAAAGCAAATAGGAGTTTCTGTAAAGATGCTGATCATATTTTATCCTCATAACTGGGGTCGTCAGTCCATTTTATGAACCCAAATATTTCCACAGTCATCTCGGTTTTATTGATTTTGTAAATAATTACATAACCTTTGAAAATTAAATCCCGTATGTCATTTCAGTCAAAGAAAATTGATTTCCTGTTACTGTATGGAAACTTTGGAACATCCCTTACTGCCTTCATTATGTCGGATTTAAATTTTCTGGCCGACAATGGTTTATCCTTTGCAATAAATTCAACCTGCTCTTCAATCCTTTTGCTGAATGCCTTTGTAATCCTAACCTTCATATTTGCATATGGTCGTTTCGATCTTATTTTCTAATTCTTCAATACTCAAAAATTCAGCCTTACCTTCTTCGACCAGGCACAATTCGTCATGAAGATATTTCTTTACAGAAAGAAACTCATCATTCTCTTTAATCACTTGTATTTCATCACTATTAAAGCGCGAAAGAAACCACATCAGTTGTTTGAAAATACTATCACTGATTCTTAATCTAACTGTCTGCATGGGAATTTTTTTTACAAATCTAAGCAATTTGAATTACTGAATGTTTACACATCTCAATTGGGAATAAATTTCATCTGATAAACAGGTAAGAACCACTTTCTGATTATCAACAAAAAAGCCCCGCAATCTGCAAGGCTTTTCAGTTGTTGGGAAAAAATTCCCACAAGTTCGTTTTAGTTACACTTCAGCACGGTAGTCAATTCGTAGGTTGCATTTTCGACAAATTTGCCAAACTTGGCATTGCCGTATGCTTCACAGGCTTTGGCATTGTCGCCGGCGCCTTTGTAAGCGTTGCCCATCTCGAAGTAAAACTTGGCTTTCACATCATTCGATTCGGCTGTCGTGAGATCGAGTCCTGATTGAGCGGCTCCGGCGGCTTTTTCCCAATTCTTCAGGCCATTGTAAGCCAGTGCCATGTAGTAGAATGTATCAGGATCGGTGGAAAGATATTCGTTTGATGCATTGAAATATTTAAGGGCGTCGTTCCATTTTTGGGCTTGCAACTGTGTGGTACCTTCGCTTTGCAGGAAACGCTTGGCAGTAGTATTGATGCGATCTGCCAATGTTTGGTCACCTTCGGCAACAGCCAACTCCCTGGATTTTTTAAATGCTGCATCCATTTCGTCGTTTTTGCCCAGCTTGTTGTAGGTTAGCCCTTGTCCCCAATAAGCCCGTGAATAGTTAGGATCCAATTCGGCAGACAGGTTATAATTGGTAAGTGCTTCGTCAAATTTGTTCTCTTTAAACAGGTCGTTTCCTTTAGCAAAATAGAGTTTTGGAATGATATCTTTCGATTTTTGAACAGTTTCGGCGTCGCCAAATTCTTCGCCGGTTCTGATGGCATTTTGAAACTCAGTAATTGCTTTATCGTTGTTTTTGTCTTTGTAATCCTGCACTCCAAGCTGATAATATAGCGTAGGAATCTGTCCTTTGGCGGCTGCAGCAATTTCATTGCCTTCTTCACCAAGTTTTGCAGCCATTTCATGGGCTTTTTGATATTTCTCAAGTGCAAGTTCCATGTTTCCACTTTGCAAGGCCTGGTTGCCTTCGTTAAAAACATCAATTGTCGAGTTGAGGTCCTGTGCTGATACGGACAGGCCAACAACTAAAAATGTCAGCAATGCAAAAATTCTCCTTAGTTTCATCATTTTAAGTGTTTGTTGATTATTAGTGATTTGATTTATTTTAAATAATGGCTGCAAAGATAAATCTTTTAAATCAATGCAACGACCGTTAACATATTGATAATTAACATTTAACAAAAATTAGTATTTACCTCTGCATTTTGGGCGCCTGATTTACTCTATAAAATTAACCTGAGAATAAAGAAAAAAGGTTGATTTTCGAAGCCTTATCTTCATTTAAACCAGGCTTCGACCTCTTGCAAACTCAATGCCGGAATGTCGAGTTTATTTTTTTTCCGGAAACCGTTCAGGGTTTGGTGCACCTGGGTTGGCTTTGCATCTTTGAGTGCCTGCGGAGTTGGGTACCCGGCCTCAATGATTTGCTCAGCCCATATTTCCGGGATGCCGATTGCGACAAAATCTGCGGGAATTGGCACAACTTTTTTCTTCTCCGGGCGCATGTGTGGGAAAAACAAGACATCCTGTATGGAGTTGGAGTTGGTCATGATCATCGCCAGACGGTCAATACCAATGCCAAGTCCGGCGGTTGGCGGCATTCCGTATTCGAGGGCGCGCAGGAAATCCTCGTCGAGCACCATACTCTCTTCGTCGCCGCGCCTGCCCAGCTCGTTCTGATCTTCGAAGCGCTGACGCTGGTCAATTGGATCGTTCAACTCAGAAAATGAATTGCACAACTCCTTGCCATTTACAATGGCTTCAAACCGCTCAACCAGCCCCTCTTTCGTACGATGTTTCTTGGCCAATGGCGACATTTCAATGGGATAATCGGTGATGAAGGTGGGTTGAATGAGGTTGGCTTCACATTTTTCGCCAAATATTTCATCAATAATTTTCCCTTTGCCCATCGAAGGATCAATCTTTACTTCCAGTTTTGCAGCTATCTCCACCAGTTCCTTTTCATTCATCGCCGAAATATCAATACCGGTAAAGTGTTCGATGGCTTCGTACATGGTGAAACGTTTCCAGGGGCGCCTGAAATCAATGAGGTTATCTCCAACCTGCACTTTTGTGTCGCCGTGCAATTGAATGGCTACCTGCTCAACCATTTCTTCTACAAGGTTCATCATCCATTCGTAATCCTTGTAAGCTACATAAAGCTCGATCTGGGTAAATTCAGGATTGTGAAACCGGCTCATACCCTCGTTGCGGAAATCTTTGGAAAACTCATACACGCCGTCGAAGCCTCCAACGATGAGCCTTTTCAGGTAGAGTTCATTGGCAATTCGCAGGTACAGGGTCATGTCGAGTGCATTGTGGTGGGTTTTGAACGGACGGGCAGCCGCGCCTCCGTACAGAGGTTGCAAAATCGGCGTTTCCACCTCGAGGTAACCTTTTGCATTGAGGTATTCGCGGATGGTGTTCACCATCTTTGTCCGTTTCACAAAGGTTTTCCTGATTTGCGGATTTACGATTAGGTCAACATATCGCATACGGTAGCGGAGGTCAGGATCGGTGAAAGCATCGTACACCCTGTCATCTTTCTCCTTTACCACGGGCAGCGGCCTGAGCGACTTTGACAACAGTTTCAGTTCGGTCACATGAATGGTGGTTTCCCCCATTTGTGTAGTGAAAACATAACCTTTCACACCGATAATATCGCCAATATCGAGCAGTCTTTTAAATACATTGTTATAAAGGGTTTTGTCCTCTCCGGGGCAAATGTCATCACGTTTGACATAACACTGGATGCGATCGGTTGCATCCTGGATCTCTACAAATGAGGCTGCACCCATTATCCGACGGCTCATAATGCGGCCGGCAATACTCACGTTTTCGAATGTCTTTTTTTCAGGGAAATTTTCATGAATCTCGCCTGCAGAAACATTTACATGAAATTCTTCCGGCGGGTAAGGATTAATTCCCAAATCTATAAGTTCCTGAAGCGATTGTCTTCTGATTTTTTCCTGTTCTGATAATAGTTGAGCCATAAATAGTTAAATAAAAATTCGTGCAAAAGTACATGAAAGCAGTCATTTGCGCGCAGACGAATGAAAAGTTTTTAATAAAGTAAGATTGGAATACCTCCGGCCAGGTTAACAAAACCTTATGCTGTTATTGATTTACAGAAGCAGTGGACGCCAGCCAAATTATTCGATTTTGACGGTCTTTTGGGTAAACACTTTCCCCCCCGCAGCCACTCTGACGAAGTATAATCCTGGTTTGTAGCCGGAAAGATTGACTGGAATTTCGTTCCAGGTTGAAACTTTCGTTTCAAATACAACCTTTCCCATTGCATCCTGGATGGATACCAGAAAATTCATCTGATAATTTTCAGTTAGGGTTAATATAAATTGATCAGTAAAAGGATTTGGATAAATTACGAATCCATCTTCCCTGGCAATCTCCTTCACAGCGACGGTTTCATCAACATTGATGTAACAGGATTTTGCAGCAATGTCTTCTCCAAACTGATTGGTTACTTTCAGGGTCACCTGGTAACTACCGGGAAAAGTATATTGGATTCCAGTGGGATTTTGCTCAGTGGATATCTGCGGTGTACCCCCTTCAAACGTCCATTCCCAGGATGTTGGAAGATAGGATGAATGATCAAAAAAATTCACTGAGCCGTTCAAATTGATATCGCGGGTCCAGGTGTAAAAATCAGCCACCGGAGGCAAAGTGCTGACCTGAGCTTCAGAACGAACGCCGGTGATCTGGTTGCCACTGCGGGTAAGGATCATAAGGCCGTCTTTGGTTAAATTGGGATCACAATAATATCCATAGGGCGCCGGGGTTTCCCACAAAATTGTTTGCAAGTCAGGTGAAATGCAGTAAATTTTTCCCGGGCCAGCCTGCGCAATGTTTACATAAATTTTCCCTAAAGCATCAATACTGATTAAAGGTCGTGTGGTGACAAGATCGAATGGTGAGGAAGCTAAAATTTCGCCAGTTTCATCATCCATACGGTGGATTTTATTGTTGAAACAACCCACTATTGTCGAATCGTGATCGATGGCCACATACCAGTTGAAGGCATTTGAGGTGTTGAAAACATGTTTAAGTTCTGTTCCATCATCCTTAAAAGCCCAGAAATTGGCGCCATCGCGTTTCATATAAATCCTGTTTCCCGGCCCCATGGTGATGGGCTCCTCCTGGTCGCCATCGCCGGGCAGCTCGATAGTCTGGTATTTTATCTCGCCGGTCTTGGCGTCAATGGCAATGATGGTTTTAGGTGTAACAATAGACCCTGTATAGTGGTAAAAAGTTGATCCTGAAAAAGCAAAACCGGCATTGGGTGTTACCGGAAGAATGTAATTGTTTTGCCATACCGGTTCTCCGTTAGCCCTGTCAAACCGGTAATTGGTGTACATCGGGTCGCCTTCGCACGAAAAAACAACTCCGGTATTGCCACCAAACAAATATAAATAAGGAAAGGTCCATTTGACATTGGCAGTAAGTGGATCAATGGCGTAAAAAGCGCCAGAGTTGTAATCGTGTGCATACACCGCATGCTCATCAAACCCTACTGCATACATAATCGCTGTACTTTCAGGCTGAAACTGCCACAACAGGCTGCCGTCGCTCACCCTGCGACATTCAATCACGCCGTTGTAAACCGGCGCAAACATGGTTCTGGAAGTCACAAACCGGTCGCCGCAGACAAAAACCGAATTCCCGAACACCGAATTAAAGCTGCTGGTCACCGTCCAGGCGGGTTCATAAGAAACAGGACCAGTAATCCGGCTCTGGCCGTTTTTCATGTTATTACCGCCAGTGGTTGGCCACTGCTGGGCAAAAGAGAATAGAGCAATAACCGCAACGAATAGGGCTACCAAAAATGTGCGAAAGAAAGTTTTCATAAAAAGGAAATTTTGATTGATGCAAAGGTAGAAATTTCGCAGTCACCCGATGAATCAAAATAGTTCTGCTTAAGTCACCCGGTGAATCAAACCAACGTGCCACTGAAATTGCAAGTTTGGTGGATGGTTGAACGAATTCACCGGGTGACTTACCCGGTTTGTCAGTCACCCGGTGAATCATACCGAATTATCACCTAAACTGCAAGCCTGGTGGATGATCGAAAGAATTCACCGGGTGACTTTACTCAATTTGCTGATTGTTCATTTTGTTTATGTCTATTGAACAAAAACAAGCTTTTTTATTCAGTACAGTAAATATATTGAATAAAATCCGGAAAAATCGGCAAATCGGAATCAAAACGGGTCATGGCAAATTCCCTAATTTTGCCCCGAAATAATATCCGCAAGAAAACATTCTAAAGTTGATTTTCAACGATTTAATTACCCACCCTAAAGGGAGTAAATCGTTGAAAATCAATGCTCCCTTTAGGGTTGGGGCATTCATTGATTTTCAACATCAGAAGTTTTCTTGCGGACACTAAATAATTGCAACATGAACAACCAACTCAAACGCAAGCCCGACTGGCTGAAGATAAGGATTCCTTCGGGGAAGGAGTATGTGCAGGTGAAGGAGATCGTGAACCGGCACAAGCTGCACACGATCTGCACCAGCGGCCTTTGCCCGAATATGGCAGAATGCTGGGGACGGGGAACGGCAACGTTTATGATCCTGGGAGATGTTTGTACAAGGTCGTGTAAGTTTTGCGCTACCAAGACCGGAAAACCGGAAGCAATAGATCAGGATGAGCCGAAAAACCTTGCGGAGTCGGTTCGGCTGATGAAGCTGAAGCACTGCGTGATCACCTCGGTTGACCGTGATGACTTGCCGGATGGTGGCGCCGATCACTGGGCTGAGACGATCAGACAAGTAAAGGCACTAAACCCTGATACCACTATCGAAGCGCTGGTCCCAGATTTTATGGGAAAAAGTGAATTGATCCAACTGGTGATTGATGCGCGGCCGGAAGTCATTTCACACAACCTGGAAACAGTGAAAAGATTGACCCCGCAAGTGAGAAGCGCCGCCCGTTACGACCACAGTTTGGAAGTAATCAGGCAAATTGCCGGATCAGGAATTACAGCAAAATCCGGAATTATGGCGGGGCTTGGTGAAACAGATGAGGAAGTATTGCAGACTATGGACGACCTGCTGGCTGTCGGCTGTCAGGTGATGACCATCGGGCAATACCTTCAACCAACAAAAGCACACTTACCGGTGGCTGAGTACATTCATCCGGATAAATTTGCCGAATGGAAAGAAATCGGGTTAACGAAGGGGTTCCGGTTTGTGGAGAGTACGCCGTTGGTCAGGTCGAGCTACCAGGCGGAGAAGCATGTGACAAAGACAGTAGGCAGTAGGCAGTAAAGCAGTAGGCAGTGTGTTCAGCCAGTAAATCAGAAAGTACATTTCAATAAAGAAGAGAACTTTGAACGAAAAAACTTCCACCGAATTTATCAACCTGGGCCGGATTGGGTACCAGGAGGCATGGGATTTTCAGGAAAAGTTGTTTGATCAAAACCTGAAAGCCAAATCTGCCGGACTGCCCACGCGCAACTCCTTGATATTTTGCGAACATGAGCATGTCTATACCCTCGGTAAAAGCGGCTCGAAAAACAACCTGCTGGCCAACAACAAGCAGTTGCAGGAACTGGGAGTGACCTTTTTCAAAACCAATCGCGGCGGCGACATCACCTACCATGGTCCGGGACAAATTGTAGGCTACCCGATTCTCGATCTTGAAAATTTCGGACTTGGGGTGAAGACCTACGTGGACAACCTCGAAGAAAGCATCATCGTCGCATTGACCCATTTTGGGATCAACGGAGAACGACTTCCCGGCGCTACCGGCGTTTGGCTGGATGTCAATGTTCCGGGCAAAACCAGAAAAATCTGCGCTATCGGAGTAAAAGCCAGCCGCCACATCACCATGCACGGCTTTGCTTTCAATGTTAATACAGACCTCAACTTCTTCAATTTGATCAATCCCTGCGGTTTTACTGACAAAGCAGTAACTTCGCTGCAAAAAGAACTGGGAGCAAAACAGGATTTCGCCAGGGTTCAGAAGATTGTGAAAATGAGCCTGGCAGAGGTGTTTGGGTTTTCAAAGATGGTTGATTAAGCGGTATTCATTTTCGACTGGTATTGAGTCAATTGTTCATCCCATCTGAATCCTTGCCAAAACCACTTTTACTGAAAAATGATCAAATTTCCGGTTCTTTTTCAGCCCATTATGAACTTTAAAGTAATGTTTTCTGTTTAAATCATTTGACTTTAAAGGTTTTCATTAAGCCTCAAAAATGAACTCCTCAAGTATTTAAATAAATAATTTACACACAAACGCATTTCTTGAATGAAAACTATTGATCTCCTTTTACTTGCAGTTGCTACAATACTCTTTACCAATGCAAAAGCACAAGATGGCGGAGCAATGAAGGCTACTGATTATGGTATATTACCAGCCGCTATATCTGTACCAAGCATTGCAGACCAAATTGCGGGTGGAACTTTTACAGGAGTTGACCCAAATGCAACTCCGCGTCTTGGACAACCCAAAAGAAGCGGCGCGAATAAAACTGTTCCCGGTAAAGGCTTGCCAAAAGTGGTTGACCAGCGTGTTCAGGACCAAAAGGAGGTTAGCAGGCATCGTGGGAAAGAACCTTTGCTGGTTTTTGATGCAAATACGTCAAACATAACTCCTTCTGATCCGACCGGGGCCATAGGACCAAATCACTTTGTCGGAGCATGGAATGTTGGTTTCAGGGTATTCGACAAAGAAGGAAATCCATTAACCCCGACAGCATCACTTTCCACCTTGTTTCCGGGTAACAATCTTGGAGATCCCATCGTGCTTTACGATAAAGAGGCCGACCGTTTTATTATTACCGAGTTCGACAGTAGTCCTAACGGGTTCAATGTCGCTATCAGTAAAGGTCCCAACCCGGTAACTGACGGCTGGTGGGTTTACACCACAGGGTTCACAACAGGTTCTTTTCCCGATTATCCTAAGTTTTCAATATGGTCTGACGGATATTATGTAACGGCTAATATCAGTTCTTCAAATAAATCCTATGTGCTTGAAAGAGATAAAATGCTTGACGGTCTCACAGCAAAATTTGTTGCGTTGCCCCTGCCACAGATAGGTACCTCAGGATTTTACAGCCCGCAGGCTTTCAATGTCACAAACGGTGATCTCCCCCCTGCCGGAAATGGATACATTGTTTATTTGCAGGATGATGCATGGTCTTCGGTTACATTTGACCACTTAAAAATATGGACTATCAATGTGGATTGGGAAAACACAGCCAATTCCACCATTTCCTCACCGCAACTGATCACAACTACCCCGTTTATCTCTGTTTTCGATGGAGGTTCATTTTCCAACCGGCCACAACCTTCAGGCCCTGACCAGGACATACTCCAGGCCACGATTATGAACCAGGCTCAATACAGGCGCTTCCCGGATTACAATTCGGTGGTTTTCAATTTCGTAGTTGATATTTTACCAACCAGTGCTGAGCTGGCCGGCATCCGATGGTATGAGCTCAGGCAATATGGCGATGGTAATCCGTGGGAAATTTTCCAGGAAGGCACCTACACCTCCCCCTATGGCAACAAAGATGCTTTTTCAGGAAGTATGGCCATGGATGGTTTTGGAAATATCGGGATGGGATATACCACGGTTAGCAGCCAGGAAAAAATCGCCATCTATTATACCGGCAGGCTGGCCAATGATCCGCCTGGGGTGATGACTATTGACGAAACACTGATTGCTCAAAGCCTGTCTAACAATCCGTCAAACCGCCTGGCTGATTACGTGCATCTTACTGTTGATCCGGTTGATGATATGACCTTCTGGCATATTGCCGAATATTTCAAATCCAACCAGCGTAAGGATGTTGTAGGTGTTTTTCAAATTGCATCTCCACTTGCCACCGACGTTGGCATCCTCAGCATTGATGCACCCATTGACGGAGCTTTGTCAGAAGCAGAGCCTGTAACAGTAACACTGTTTAATTACGGCACTGACGAGCAAATAAACATTCCTATGACCTTTCAGGTGGACGCCGGCGAACCCGTCACTGAAATATTCGAAGGTCCATTGCCCGGTGGAGAATCGGTTCAATTTACCTTTGAGGCTACGGCTAACCTCGGCCTGGTTGGGCAGACCTACACAATCACGGTAACGGCTGAATTGGATGGTGATTTGGTTCCCGAAAACGATACGCTAACCAAAAATGTTTTGTTTCTTCCTCCTGACGACATCGGAGTGCAGGCTGTTGTAGCACCAGTTTCAGGAAGTGGAATGACTGCCGAGGAAGAAATTACGGTTTTAGTCGAAAACTTCGGCACCAATGAGCAGAATAGCGTAACAATATCTTATGTACTGAATGGGAATACGGTGACTGAGCAATTTGAAAGCTCACTGCCCATGGGTGAAGATAGCCTCTTTACGTTTATTACCCTTGGGAATTTCATGGCCGTTGATGTGCATGAACTGAAAGCATTTACATCACTTGAAGGCGACTTTTCACCGCTCAACGATACAGTAACTGTGCTGATCACCAACTCGATGTGCCAACCACAATCCGATTGCACTAACGGCAGTGGTTTTCAATCACTCTCAGTCAGTGATCTTTCAAATATCTCCAACTGTTCGCCTGATGGATATGGCGATTTTACCACCATGATTGCCAACATGCAGCGTGGTGAAACGTATGATCTTGTGATCGAAACCGGAATTGGCGATCAATATGTGACCGTTTGGATTGATTTCAACGACAATTTTCTGTTTGAAGAAAGTGAGATGATTATAAATAATTATTCAGTTGAAACTGGTCAGGGAATAGGAAATTACACAGTGACCATTCCATTCAATGTTCCGGCTGATGCCTCTTTAGGTCAGCACCTGATGCGCACAAGGATGAGCTGGAACGAACCCGTACCTGACAATTCTTGTGTGGCCTCGCCCTTTGGAGAAACCGAGGATTACACCGTGGACATCAGCCCAACCACCGGATTTACTGACAAACCTGTTTCCGATGCTGAAATGTCCGTAATTTACCTGGGAAACAACCAGTTTGAAATTTCTCTTTACAATCCCCAACTCAAAGGGGCATTGGTGTTCAATGTACACAATGTTCTGGGACATAAGCTTGTTGAGAACCGGATTGAAAATGTTGATGGAAAATACACTTACTCGCTCGACATGTCCTACGCCGAAAAAGGGGTTTATATCGTCCGTTTTGGCTCTTACACCTATGGCAAAGTCAGGAGAATTCAGGTTTATTAATCAATCTGGAAAAATTTTCTAATTTTAGAATGGGTAATAAATCAGCGATTTTCCGACACAAAAATAAAAAGCTGCCTTAAAAGTCATTCATTTTGAATTTCAACCCTTCAAAACGAATGCAGATTTTTAAGGCAGCCTTTACCAATTTTTGTAAATCCTCAGTCCGGAAACAACATCAAATTATCCCTACTTTCCTGATGCACATCTCCATTTTATCGAAAGTGCGTTCAATGTCGTGATCAAGTCCAACAGAGAAGCGGATCAGACCCTCAGAAAGCCCCATTTCTTTTTGTTTTTCTTCAGGCACCTCTGATGACGTACTTTTCCCAGAATTGCTGAACAACGTCTTAAAATAACCCAGGCTCACAGCCAGGTAACCTACCCCTTCCTTCTCCATCATCTCCATCAATTCGGCGGATTTCTCAGCAGAACCTGCATCGAACGAGAGCATTCCACCAAACCCGAAAGCAGGGTTCATCATGCTTTTCATCAGTTCATGGCCGGGATGATTTTTCAAACCGGGATAGTTAACTTTGAGACCGGTCCCAGACAGTTTCTCAGCCAGAAACATAGCATTCCTGCTGTGTTGCTGCATACGAATGTGCAGTGTATGGATATTTTTTAAAATCGAAGAGGAACGAAAGGGATCGAGAACAGGTCCCAAAAGCATAGCTGTTCCACTATTCACATCTATCAATGAGTTGATGAAATCAAGGTCAGCACAGATAGCACCAGCCACACAATCGTTTTTTCCGTTTACAAATTTTGTAAGGCTATACACCGTAATATCGGCTCCCAACTTGTTAGGAGCGAAGATCATAGGTGTGAAAGTATTGTCAACCACCAGTTTGGCGCCATGTTTTTTCGCTATTGATGAAAGCTTTGGTATATCCGAAATCTGAAGTAGGGGGTTGGTCATGGTTTCTGTGTAAATCATGCGCGTATTAGGTTTTATAGCTGCCTCCACTTCAGCAAGATCGGCGATATCAACAAAAGTGACATCAATATTGAATTTCGGAAGATAGTTTTGCAAAAAAGCAAAAGTACCGCCGTAAGTTGTGCGGCTTGAAACAATATGATCGCCTGCATTGCAAATTTGCAACATAGCACTGGTAATCGCTCCCATGCCTGATGCAGTAACCCATGCAGCCTGTGTACCTTCCATGGCAGCCATGGCATCAGCCAGGTATTTATTGCTTGGATTCCAGTGGCGTGAGTAAAGGAAGCATCCTTCAGCTTCACCCTTAAAAGTTTCAAGCATTGTTTTGGCCTGCATAAATGTAAAAGTTGCAGAGTCGGTTACTGATGGATTCACATCGCCATATTCACCGAATTGGAGTAAATCCTGAATGTTACTTGCCGGATCAAATTTCATTTTATGTTCTGTTAAAAAGTTAATGTAAATTTACAATCAGGAAGCAAAATTACAGATTTGATTCTAATGTGATTAATAATTTGAACTATTTTTCAAATATTGAAATCATAAATACACAATTTATGAAATTATGTAATATAAAAATTACAAAATGGGCTTAAATAGTTTTAAAATGAAAGCACAGTTGAATGTATCCTGATTTCATGAATCAAGTTGACGATCTGTTGGGAACAGAAGAACATTAAGGAATCGGGTGTTAGTCAACTACCGTTCAATCCTGATTTCATTGAGATTTTCATCTATCATTTCCCTGAGGTATTTTCTTACTTCAGGGGCTGAAACCGGCAATCCACCGAGAACTTCACTAACTTCAACAGAATCAAAAAGGTATTCCCCGCTGTTCGTTTGGTGGTGATAAGCAAAATGAACATGTTGAAAAGCAATTATGAGTTGAAGCAATACACCAGAAATGTCGCCAATCGGCGGGCGGTCAATATGTTGAAGATTAAACCAACATTTCACATCAGTTCCTTTGCCGAAAGTGGATTTGATTTCAATACCACCCCCGGTCATTTCTGCATTCTGCTTTAGTAACGCCAGTCCCATGCCCACTTTACGGGTTTTTCGTGACGTAGTAAATGGGTCAGTGACATTCGGCAACACTTCGGGAGGGATTCCTGTCCCGTTATCCCTGATCTGAAGCAGGTACTCATCAGCTTCCGGATTTTCGGAAATTGAAATTATAATCAGGCTTGCTTGTGCCCTGATCGAATTATGAACAATATCAAGAATATGTAGAGAAAGGTCTTTCATTGCACAAACCTGCCTTCCATCTTTTTTAATGCCATTTTTATCTCTTCAAAATCAGGCTTTTCAATCTGAAAATAATTTCTTGCCAAACCAATATCTTCAATGAAATGGGCATCGGAATCCTTAAGGATGGTAGTGTTCCATAAATAAGGATATTCCCGTCTGATAGTATCCCGTGTTGTGTGGCGGGATATTTCCAAAGCATCAAAATTCAGATCTTCGGGGATAAAACCAAGTTGACTGACAATACTGAATGCAGGGCGATTGATGTGAGCCGGAATGAAAAGCCCATCGTGCCGGTGAACAAAGGCTTCAATCTGGTTGATGGATTGGTTGATGGACTGAATAAGCAATTTTTCCTCTTGATAAATGATCATTTCGTTTTCATCCACCTGCACCTGGTGGCCGAATTTGTTGACATCGTTTTTAATATCCAACAGGTGATGGTCGAGATAATATTGCAGTGAATCGAGCCGGTTAAAATCCGGCATAAAGCACAGGCAATGGACTTCTTCGATGGATGTAACCTCTGCACCACAAAGTACGAATATTTCCTTTTCAGCCGCTAATTTTTGTATCAACCTGCAGTGGCGTGTCGAGTTGTGATCGGTGATGCCGATGATATTGAGCCCGCGTTCCTTTGCTTTGTTCACAATATTCACAGGGCTCATCTCCAAATCCCCACAGGGAGACAGGACGGTGTGAATGTGCAGGTCTGCGCTGAATGTCTTCATCTTAAAAGGAAGTTAACCTTTGCTGATCAGGCTGTGGATTTTTCCGGTGATCTCGAAAGTTTCGAGGTCAGTACTTAAAATGGGGATATTTTCCTCGTTGCTTTTGAGGAGTGTATCTTCTTCAGGTTTAAGGCCTTTTACAATTACAACTGCTGCGATATCCTTGAGTGAGGCAACCGCCATCACATTTTTGTGGGTTTGCAGTGTAATCCAGATGTCACCCTGGTTGCAGTTCCCCATTACATCGCTGAGCAGGTCGGATGTGTAACCTCCGGTCACCTCATTGCCCAGTCCATTTTCACCACTTAAAACCTTTAATTCCAACTTTTCTACAATATCTTTTACCTTCATTTTCTATCTGTTTCAATTATCAACAGCTCTATTATCATTTCTCGTATACAAGAGAAGATCAACCCTTTTGTTTTGTTACTATTTCTTTTATACCAACAATTCTTTAGTGCTACCTTCATTGCGATTAATGTTTAGCTCACTCGCCTTTTGTCTCAAACTTATCATCTCCCCAGATTTTTTTCATCAACTGGATGGCGTTGCTGTTTTTAAGCATTCCTTTCTGCTCATAGCGTCGCTGGATGAAAATACAGTTTTCCATCAGTCCGCGGCCCTGCACAACATCTTCGGCTAAAGCATAACAGCCGGGTGACCCGCAGGCGCCGCAATCCACCATTGGAAGCATCTGGATAATCTGACGAATCATGTTCATTTTTCGCATGGCTTCCGACATATCTTCATCAAGTTTCATCATCGACCGGGGTTTTATTTCTCCAATACTGATAAGACCTTTCAATTCGTCTTTATAATCGTGGATGTTGACTTTACCGCTGGCTATGCCGGGATTTGATGAGGCCATTTTTGCCCGATTTCGCATGCGTTCAGCAGTAAGAAAGCGATTTTCGATCGTTAATACGCCACCAGCACACCCTTCGTCGCAGGCTCTTAATTCCAGAAAATCGAATCCGGGGTTTTCTTCCTGTTCCATCTTGTCCAAAAAACTAATCACATTATGAACCCCGTCAATCGCAATTTTGCGCCCGGTCATCTGTTCGGTTTCCCCGGTTGTAAGGCTCCATAGAACACCCTCAGGTGCGAGCTTATCCGACTCCGTAGCTAACGCACCTGGTGTGATGTTTTTTTGCTGCAAATGGTGATACACTTTATTGAAAGCGGCATCCATGTTAATTACTCCGGTAATGGGCGATTTTTCCTCTTCTGCAGGGCTTTTTATGGCTGCAATTTTTGCAGCGCATTGGGTGAAATAAAAAATGCCGATTTCGTCTTCTCGTGCTCCTTCTTTTTGTAACAAAATTTTTGAGTAGAGCGCTGAAACATCAAGCGGTGGTTTCAGAAGGATAAAATGATGCACCAGCGCCGGGAACCTGACCTGTATAAGCCGCACAATGGCGGGGCAAAAGGTTGAAATCAATGGTTTTGATAATGCCTCAGATATAAGCAGGGCATTCATTTCCTGTTTCAATACCTGAACACCATGCTCAACTTCAAACACATGAGTAAATCCAAGATCATGAAGGGCTGCATAGATCTCGGCAAGGCTGTATTTTGAAGGAAACTGGCCGGCAAACACCGCCGGGATCAAAGCAATCCTGTACTTGTAATTAAAAATTTCCCCGAAATCATCCTGCTCGATGGAAATAGCGCTGACCGGGCATACCCGGTAACATTCGCCGCAGTCAATACAGCGATTGTTCAATAATCTGGCCTTTCCGCTACGCACCCTGATTGCATGAGTAGGGCAAATATTCATGCACTTTGAACATCCGACACAAAGTTTTTCTTCAATCTTTAAAGCATGATGAAAATCGTTCATCCTGAACCTTTCCTTTTAAATACGTTGAAATACCGGTTTCTAATTCGCCTTCAAAATTAATCGCTTTAACCCTGTTTGTTTAAAATCTGAGGAAATTTTTTATGGAATTGTTAATTAAACGTTAAATTTGCCTCGATAAATCAAAATAAGATTGGGATGATAATCTTCAAGTTTACGTCATAATAATTTAACAATCAACTAATCTATGGTAAAACACATCTACTTAAAAACCGCTTTAATGCTGATGTTGCTGTTATCCGGCATTGCATCGGCTTATGCACAAAGAGCGGAAGTTACCGGCGTTGTCAGGGATGCCGACGACGGTACTACCATCCCGGGGGTTTCCATCGTAGTTCAGGGAACCTTACAGGGAACCACTACTGACATTGACGGTAATTTCAGGCTTACCGTTGATCCCAACACAACATTGGTTTTTTCTTTTGTGGGTTATGCAACCCAGGAGGTTGTTGTTCAGCCTAACACCAACATTGTAGTCGAGTTAAAAGTCGAAGCTACCGCGCTCGAAGAGTTTATTGTGATCGGTTATGGTGTACAAAAGAAAAGCGATGCAACGGGTTCGGTAATTGCCGTTGATTCCAAAGATTTTAACAGGGGGCAAATTATGAACCCGGCCGAACTTGTTTCAGGGAAAATTGCCGGGGTTCAGATCACCAATGGTGGCGGTGCTCCCGGCGAAGGTTCTACCATCCGTATCAGGGGAGGCTCTTCGTTATCGGCAAGCAACGATCCGTTGTACGTCATCGATGGTGTACCCATTGACAATGAAGGCATTTCCGGATCGCGCAGCCCTTTGAACTCAATTAATCCTGCTGACATCGAAACCTTTACTGTTCTGAAAGATGCTTCAGCCACCGCTATTTACGGATCAAGGGCATCCAACGGGGTGATCATCATTACAACTAAAAAAGGAAAGAAAGGTTCCCCGCTTAAAATAGAATACAACGGTAGTTTTTCAATGGCGACACCGGTCAAAACTATTGATGTACTTGGTGCTGAAGAGTTTTCCAAATTGGTCACCGAGCGTTATCCAAACCAGGCAGACATGCTGGGAACAGCGAGCACCGACTGGCAGGAAGAAATCTACCAAAACGCCTTCGGTATGGATCATAATGTAAGCCTATCGGGCGCTTATGAATTTTTACCCTACCGCCTTTCGATTGGTTATTCAGACCAGGATGGGATTTTAAAGACTGACAATTTTAATCGTACAACGATCAGCGCAGCTATAAACCCAACTTTTTTTGATAATCACCTCAAAGTTGACGTCAATTTCAAGTATGCAAACGAACAGAACCAATTTGCCGACCGCGGCGCCATCGGAGCAGCAGTTCAGTATGATCCCACTAAACCTGTTACATCCAGCACCGTTTACAATCCATATTACCTGAATGACGTGAACGCAGATGGTACTGCCGATACTATCCTTATGCCTTCAACAGATTTTGGCGGTTACTATGCATGGATTCAAAGCAATGGAACCGATAATCCTGTTGAGCAAGGATCCAGCAATCCCGTGGCTTTGCTCAACATGAGAGATGATAACTCAGATGCAAACAGAATTATCGGAAATATACAACTGGACTATAAATTTCACTTTTTACCCGAGTTACGCGCCAACTTAAATCTTGGAATGGATCATTCAAAATCATCAGGTGAAGTAATTGTTCCTGATTATGCTCCATGGGTTTATGACCCGCTGAATGGCGGCGGTATTTATAACTATTACGAACAGGAAAAGAAAAACGAATTGTTGGATTTCTACCTGAACTATAACAAAGACCTTAAATCGATTGAAAGCAATATCGATGTCATGGCCGGTTATTCATGGCAACATTTCTGGAGAGCCGACTCCTCACTGAATGGCAATTACTCCAGAGAAGTCGATACAATCATCCAGATTCGCCCGGGAGTTTACGAGAAAAGGTTCATTGGTGATCCCACGAGAACTTACAACATTACACCCAATTATGTACCCACTGAGAACTACCTGGTATCATTCTTTGGACGTCTGAATTACACATTTAAAGACAGGTATTTGTTAACCTTCACACTTCGTAACGATGGAACTTCAAGGTTTTCGCCCGACACCCGCTGGGGATTGTTCCCATCAGCAGCCTTTGCCTGGAAAATCCTCGATGAATCTTTTATGCAGGGAGTTGAAGGATTATCACAATTGAAGCTGCGTTTAGGTTGGGGTGTTACCGGTCAGCAAAACATCAACCAGGGTGATTATCCTTACCTTCCGCGCTATACAAGGAGTAACCAGTTTGCCCGCTATCAGCTTGGTAATCTTTTCTATTACACCATGCGACCTGCCGGCTATGATTATAACATCAAGTGGGAAGAAACCACAACGCTAAACTTTGGTATTGATTTTGGCTTTGCCGAAGACAGGTTTTACGGTTCAATTGATTACTACAACAGAAAAACAGCAGATCTGATCAACTTCATCCCCGTGCCTGCCGGAACCAACCTCTCCAATTTCATCTTAACCAACGTTGGCGATCTCGAAAATAAAGGTTTTGAATTTACCCTTACATCAAGGATAATGAACACTGAAGATCTTTTCTGGGAAGTTGGATTTAATGCTACATACAATCAGAACGAAATCACCAAACTTACCGCTACTGATGATCCTGATTATCTTGGCGTTGAAACGGGTGGCATCTCAGGTGGTGTAGGTAACTTCATCCAGATGAACAGCGTGGGCTATCCTGCCAACTCATTCTTTGTCTATGAACAGGTTTACGGAACCGATGGGAAGCCCATCCAGGGTATGTATGTTGACCGCAATGGCGACGGTGAAATTACCAATGCTGACAGGTACCATTATAAAGACCCGGCAGCCGATTTTTACTTCGGGATATCCTCGGCGCTTACATACAAAAACTGGGATTTTTCATTTTCAGGGCGAGCCAACTTCGGTAACTATGTTTACAACAACGTGGAATCAGAGAATTCTGTTTACGAAAGACTTTACCGTCCTGAGGGGCCATACCTTGGAAATATCACCTCGTCGGTTTCCAACACCGATTTCGTTAATCCACAATACTTGTCAGACTATTACATCCAGGATGCATCATTCTTCAGACTGGATAACCTTTCCGTGGGTTATCTTTTTCCCGGAATCATCAATGGGAAAACCAACCTCCGGGTTTCAGGAACGATTACGAATGCATTTGTTATCAGTAACTATGATGGCATTGATCCGGAAATCAGCGGCGGAATTGATAACCGCCTGTACCCGCGTCCACGCACTTATGTGTTAGGTGTAAATCTTCAGTTTTAATCATTTAAAAGGATATTCATATGAAAAAGATAGTAAGCTTATTAATCATTTTTGCAGCAGCAATAGTTATTTCCTCATCCTGCACAAAAGACCTCGATACCATTCCACTGGATCAGGATGTTGTAACAGCTGCCAATGTTTTCAACAATCCGGAAGCCTACAAAGAAGTATTGGCTAAACTGTATGCCGGTCTTGCCGTTTCAGGCCAGGATGGCCCTGCCGGAAACCCCGATATCAGCGGGATTGACGAAGGATTCGGTCAATACCTCAGGGGATGGTGGTATCATCAGGAATTGACCACCGACGAAGCCGTTATCGGTTGGAACGATCAAACCATCAAGGACTTTCATCACATTACCTGGGGGTCCAGCGATGTATTTACCTCTGCCATGTATTACAGGATTTTCTACCAAATATCAGCCTGTAATGAATACATCAGGGAAACATCAGACGGGAAGCTTGATGAGCGCGGTGTTTCAGGACAACTCAGAACTGATGTAGAACACTTCAGGGCCGAAGCCAGATTTTTAAGGGCATTGAGCTACTGGCATGCCATGGATTTGTTCGGCAATGTACCATTTGTAACCGAGGCCGATGCTGTCGGATCATTTTTCCCGGAGCAAATTCAGCGTAAAGATCTTTTCGATTATGTTGAATCCGAATTGCTCGATATTGAGGATAAATTGCTTCCTCCCAGATCAGAATATGGCCGAGCCGACCAGGCTGCTGCATGGGCATTGCTGGCAAAAATTTATTTGAATGCTGAAATTTATGCCGGGGTTAATAAATATACCGAATGTGCTACCTATTGTAACAAGGTGATCACTGCCGGGTATTCGTTGCATCCAACTTATCAAAACCTGTTTCTTGCCGATAACGATCAGTGTACGGATGAGGTAATTTTTGCGATTACCTATGATGGCGACAATACCAGAACTTATGGTGGTACCAATTTCATCATCCATGCAGCTATAGGCGGCGACATGAAT
This sequence comes from Bacteroidales bacterium, assembly GCA_014860585.1. Lineage (NCBI taxonomy): Bacteria > Pseudomonadati > Bacteroidota > Bacteroidia > Bacteroidales > Bacteroidales bacterium. The sequence goes on from JACZJL010000064.1 coordinate 25,207, forward strand.
CCTGGTGATTTTGGTTTTGGCGGAGGTTGGGGTGGAACGCGCACAACCAGCGCTTTTGTCAATAAATTTCCGGATGAAACCGGTGAAGCCGATGGAAGGGCAATGTTCTTTACATCAGGCCAAAACAAGGAAATCATCAACATTGGCGAATTTACCGATGGATATGCCATTACAAAATGGAAAAACGTGAAATCCAATGGCTCCGGTGGTAAAAACATTGATTATCCAGATACCGATTTCCCCGTATTCCGACTTGCTGACGTTTACCTGATGTATGCTGAGGCAGCGGCAAGAGGTGCAGCTGATATGGGAATTGCCGTTGATTATGTGAACGAGATCAGGGAGAGGGCATATGGAGATGAAACCGGTAACATCAACGCCAGCCAAATGACGCTTGACTTTATCCTCGACGAAAGAGCCCGTGAACTCTACTGGGAATGTCATCGCAGAACAGACCTCATCAGATTTGGCAAATTTACCACTGCTGATTACCTTTGGCCATGGAAAGGAAATGTACCTGAAGGCAAAGCTGTGCTGGATAAATTCAATCTTTTCCCGATTCCGGCTTCAGATATCGGAGCCAATCCAAATCTCCAACAAAACGATGGGTATTAATATCTAAAACAGTATGACAATGAAAAAAATAATTTATTTAATGATTGCGCTGATAGGATTTAGTCTATTCAGTGCCTGCGAAAAAGAAACGAAAGATCCCGTGCTTGATATGTCCAAAGCTACAAAACAAGCTTTTACCAATCCTGAAGGTGGCGCCCAGTTTATCCTTACACAGGAACTGGCAGATAGTATATTGACCGAAATTACCTGGTCACCTGTATCTTATCCACTCAGCGATCTTCAATTTCCGACTTATGTCATGCACATGGATCTTCCTGACAGCAGTTTTAAAAATAAAAGAGAGCTGGTAAGTACATCGGAAACAAAATTTTCGATTACTGTGGGCGAAATGAACAGCAAGCTTCTAAGCATGGGGCTTGAACCTGATGTGGAAAGTGCTGTTGAATTCAGGATAGTCAGTTTTTTAAACACAAGTTCCACATACTCTGAGTTATATTCTGAGACGTTGACTTTACTTTTTACTCCATTCTTAACCGAAGTTTCAGCTGCAATGCTTTGGGTCCCGGGTGATTACCAGGGATGGAATCCTGCTGCTGCGCCAAATGTCTTCGATTTTGATGGCGATGGCGTTTACAACGGTTATGTTTATTTCCCTGAAGGTGGCACTTTCCAGTTTAAGTTTACATCTGATCCCGATTGGGATCATACCAATTATGGAGTTGGTGCAACCCCATTCGAGTTAAGCACAGATCCGGGCGCTGGAAATCTCGAGGTTCCGGGACCCGGTGGATATCAGCTCGAGATTGATGTCAATAACCTGACCTGGAACTATGGAGATGGAGTACAGAACTGGGGGGTGATTGGCGAATGGCTGGCGTGGTCCTCTGATATTGATATGGTGTATGACATTACCAATCAACAGCTGTCTGTGACAATCGAAGACATCCCGGCTGCTGCCAACCAGCGGTTCAAATTCAGGGCAAATGACGATTGGGCTGTCAACCTGGGAGCAAAAGACCCTGATGACGGAACACTCGTACAGGGTGGAGCCGACATTCCGATTCCGGAAGGAGGGACAATCACTTTCATTTTGCGGTTCACAACACCTGAACCCACTTATGAGATTATCAAATAGAACAGGTTGACTATATTGAGGTTAATTCAACTATTAACGAAAAGCCTCTCCATCTGTTTGGGGAGGCTTTTCCATTTACTCAGGCATTTGATGGGAAAATGATTACTTTTACGTTCAAATTTAATGATGAATAAGATGCAAAAATTCTATTTCATTTTTTTTCTATTAATGGCTAAATGTCTCACAGCGCAGACTTTTTACCTCGGCGCCGACCTATCATACGTCAATGAAATGGAGGACTGTGGGGCTGTGTTTTACGAAAATCAGCAGGTCAAAGATATTTTCGCGATCTTTAGCGATCACCAGGCCAATATTGTCCGGTTTAGATTGTGGCACACGCCCACCTGGAGTGATTACAGCACGCTGGAAGATGTGAAAAAATCAATAGCACGAGCAAAAAATGAAGAAATGACTGTGCTGCTCGATTTCCATTATTCCGACACCTGGGCTGATCCGGCAAACCAACTTATCCCCGCTGCATGGAATGAAATCACAGACCTGGAGGTACTTGGCGATTCTCTTTACAACTACACCTATAACACGCTGGATCACTTGCAGCAACTGGGATTACTCCCTGACATGGTGCAGATCGGCAATGAAACCAACGGCAATATTTTAGTTAAAGCTGGCGAGCCGCTTTATCCTCTTGACTGGGAGCGAAATATTTTTCTTTTTCAACGCGGGATAGCTGCAGTTCAGGCCATCAATCAAACCTATGGAGTTGATTTAAAAACAGTGATCCACATCGCCCAGCCCCAAAATGCTTTCTGGTGGTTCAACTACGCCATTAGTCATGGTTTTACAAATTATGACATCATCGGTATTTCCTATTATCCCGGCTGGTCGCTGCATGATAATATCCGCAGCGCGGCAGCGATCGTTGGGAAGATGAAAGCCACTAACCAAAAGGAGGTGATGATTGTCGAAATCGGTTACCCGTGGACTTTGGCCTGGGAGGACAACGCATCCAATGTTTTGGGCAGTTCCAACTTTTTGAAAACCTTTGGCAATGCAACCTCAGATGAAATTCAGCGGGATGTGCTGACTGAGTTTTCGTGGCTGGTTAAAGAAAATGGCGGTTTGGGAGTAATTTACTGGGAGCCTGCATGGGTTTCAACTTCTTGCTCAACCCAATGGGCAATTGGCTCGCACTGGGAAAATGCCACTTTTTTTGATTTTGAAAACAACCTGCACAAAGGTATCGGTTTCCTCGATTATGACTATTCGATTATGCCCGCTGCGCTCGATTCGCTTGAGGTGACTTTCAAAGTAGACATGACCGACGTGGACACCACCAATGGCGTTTTTGTAACCGGCGATTTTACAGGGGTAAACTGGCAATTCAGGCAGATGCATCACATCGGGCAGAATGTTTTTGAATTTAGCCAGAAAATCCCAGGCAGAAGCATCGGCGCCTACATATTTCAAAACAAAGACGACTGGAACACGCAATCCCAGGAAACAGTACCTGCTCCATGTGCATTAATGTGGAATACACACAGGGAATATGTCGTCAAAAATGAAGTTGTGGAATTTGCTTTCAAGTGGGGAACATGCGACAACATCAGCGGCTTGTCGGTTGATGAAAGGTTGATGAATCAAGTGCAACTATTCCCCAATCCGGCCACTAAATCCTTCCAGTTGAAATCCGCCAAAAACATCAGCAGAATAGAAATTTCAGACTTATTTGGCCGCACCTTAAAATCCATTCCCGTCGAAAATTTGATGAATATCGAGGTTAATGTTTCGAATCTTAATTCCGGAATTTATCTAATTCATATTTACACCGAAAATTCATCATCAACCACTCATAAATTGCTGTTAAAATGAAAAGGTTTCAAATCTCAATTTTTATCACACTGATTTTGGCAACTTTTGGTTGTCAGAACGAAACAGCGAAAATCTACCTCGGCGCCGACCTATCTTACATCAACGAAATTGAAAGTTGCGGTGGCGTTTTCCGGCAAAATGGAGAGCCTATTGACCCCTTTAAACTGTTTAGTGAAAAAGGAGCAAACATTGTCAGGGTAAGGCTCTGGCACACCCCTGAAATCAATGAATTTTCAGGATTGGAGGATGTCAGTAAAACAATCCGTCGGGCAAAAGATACCAAGATGGCGGTACTGCTCGATTTCCATTACTCCGATACCTGGGCAGACCCGCAGCATCAGGTTATTCCAAGGGCATGGGAGGAAGTTCACAATTTGGCTGTTTTGGGTGATTCAATGTATCAATATACCCTCAACACGCTGATTTCACTTGATCGCGATGGACTTTTGCCGGAGTTTGTTCAGGTCGGAAACGAAGTGAACATCGAGATTATGCAGCCTGCCGACAGCATGGTAGTAGATACCATCAATTGGAAACGCAATATTTTGCTGTTGAACAGAGGAATTGCAGCTGTAAATGAAGCGGCAAGATTAACCGGAAAAAATATTCAGGTCATGATGCACATTGCCCAACCCGAAAATGCCTTCTGGTGGTTCGAAAGCGCCATCGGAAATGGTTTGGCCGAATTCGATTGGATTGGACTATCCTACTATCCCAAATGGTCAACTTTTCCTTTTAACGAAATCCCCCAGGCCATTGATTCGCTCAAAAAGCAATTTGAAAAGCGGGTGATGATCATCGAAACGGCTTATCCGCACACGTTGGAAAATGCCGATTCTGCTGGCAACATCCTCGGCGAAGAGGCGTTGCTTCCAGAATTTCCGGCTACCCCCGAAGGTCAGCTCGATTACCTGGTACAACTCACCAAAAACACCTTGTCCGGAGGCGGCGAAGGGGTGATTTACTGGGAGCCGGCATGGGTTTCGTCGGATTGTCATACTCCCTGGGGACACGGCTCTCATTGGGACAATGCCACATTTTTCGATGCCCGCATCAGCAATGAAGCGCTGCCGGCTTTCAAATTTTTTGATGCAAAACAATATCATTAAGCGATGACGATGAGAAAAACTTTTACCAAAACACTTCCTTTTCTGTTTCTGCTCCTTTTAACGATTGCCTGCTCTCCTCAAAAAGAAAAAATGTCCCACAGGATCAAACAGAACTTCGCTGAGGGATGGCAGTTCAGGTATGATGCAAAAGGTGCTGAATGGGAAAATGTTACACTTCCGCACTCTGCCCGTATCGAGCCTCTGGTTGTCAACGACCAGTGGCAGGGAACCGCTCTTTATCAGAAAACATTTGAACTGGAAAATGTGACCGATAAAAAGGTATTCCTTTATTTCGAAGGGGTTATGCATGAAGCCGATGTGTGGGTGAACAGTCTGCATCTGCGCCATCACACCGGCGGTTATTTGCCGTTTGAAGTTGACATTACAAACGCCATTTTGCCCGGCCAGCAAAACCTGTTGGAAGTTAGGGTTAAAAATGAAGACAATCCTGACATTCCCCCCGGCAAACCCTTGAAGGAACTGGATTTCAACTATTATGGCGGGATTTACCGGAACGTTTACCTGATCACCACTAACCAGCTTTACATCACCAATGCGGTCGCCGCCAGCAAGCCCGGCAGTGGCGGAGTCTTGGTGAGGTTTGATGACATTTCCGTTGCATCTGCAAAAGGTTGGATTCAGGTTCATTTCAAGAATGAATCGAAAGCCGCTCAATGGGTGCACTTTCAGGCACACCTGACAAATCCTGATAAACCGGACTTGCAGATCACTTCAGAAAAGACGCTGATTCAACCTGAAACGGACAGTGAGCTGTCTGTGGAATTCCTGGTTAAAAATCCCCGGCTTTGGTCGCCCGGCCAGCCTGATCTTTATCAGTTGAATATTGTCCTTAATGCCAACAATGCGCCAATGGATCAATGGAGTGAAAAGGTGGGAATCCGGAAAATTGAGTTGACGGATAATGGTTTCTTTTTGAATGGTGAAAAAATATACATCCACGGTACCAACCGCCACCAGGAATATCCATATATCGGTTACGCATTGTCCGATGAAGCGCAATACCGTGATGCCGTAAAAATAAAGAATGCCGGTTTCGATTTTGTCCGCCTGTCACACTATCCGCAGGCTGAAGCTTTTATGGATGCCTGCGATGAACTTGGCCTCATGGTGATGAATTGCATTCCAGGTTGGCAGTTTGTCGGAGGTGAAGAATTTATCGAAAATTCCCTGCAGGACTGTCGCGATATGATTCGCCGTGACAGGAACCATCCCTCGGTCATTTTCTGGGAAGTATCGCTCAATGAGACAGAGATGCCGGAAACTTTTATCAAACGAGCCACCCAGATTTTAAAAACAGAATTGCCATTCGATGGCATTTACAGCGCCGGTTGGGTTGACCATCCGGCCTTCGACCTTTTTATCCCTGCGCGTCAACACGGCAGCCCGCCTGGATACTGGAATTTTTACAAGGAAGGGAAGCGAAATGTTTTTATTGCCGAATATGGCGATTGGGAATATTACGCCCACAATGCCGGCTTTAATCAAACAGCTTTTGCTGGGCTGAAGGAAGAGGAACGAACCAGCCGTCAACTCAGGGAGTTTGGCGAAAAACGTCTCCTGCAGCAGGCACTCAATTTCCAGGAAGCAGCCAATTCGAACCGAAAAGGAATGGCCACCATAGGTGACGCCAACTGGGTAATGTTCGATTATAATCGCGGTTATACCGACGACCTGGAAGCATCCGGGATTTCCGATATTTTCAGAATACCAAAGTTTGTCTATTACTTTTACCAAAGTCAACGTCCACCGGAAATCATCCTGAGCCAAAACCTTTTTTCCGGGCCGATGGTAAGAATAGCCAGCTACTGGACCAAAGATTCTTCCACTGAAGTAAAAATCTACAGCAATTGCGAAGAGGTTGAATTATTGCTAAACGACTCACTAATATTAAGACAGCAACCAACAATTGACCAGTACTCCACTCATTTGTCGTATCCCCCATTCATTTTTCAGATTTCCAAATTCAAACCAGGTACACTCAGGGCTGTTGGCTTCATTGGCGATAAGCCGGTGGCAGAGCATACTATCAGTACCCCTGAAAAAGCAACCACAATCAAACTCGAGGTTGACATCACTACGATACCCATCAGCAAAAATACTCCTGATGTGGTTTTCGTCTATGCATTGATTCTCGATGAAAACGGAACAATCGTTCCGGATGCAGATATTAAGGTGACATTTTCAATGAGCGGGAATGGGGAATTAATCGGCGAAAATCCGGCTCTGGCAAAAGCCGGAATTGCCGCTATTGTTCTACGTACAGAAAATTTTAATCACCCGATCAAAATCTCAGCATCCGCGGAAGGATTACTAAGTGGCGAACTGGAACTGATACCCCCGGGTGAATAAGGAACCAAGCCACTCAAACATTTGAATTTACGAAGTAGAAATTCATGACTTAGTTTCAGCAGGAAAATACCCTTAATTTGATTTTCAACGATTTATTTACCCCACCCCTCCCGAAGTTTCGGGAGGGGTGGGGTAAACAATGATTTTCAACAAATGGTGTTTTCTTGGTGACACTGTTTAGTTCAGCACAAGCTGATGAAATAAAACAGGAATTTGTTTGTTTATGAACTGCAAAAATTCAAATTAAAATTGGTGCAAAAATGAATTATTTTACGTTGTACAAATTGCTTATCCTGCTCGTATTTTTTGGTAAAGGCTGTAATTTTTCAGGGAAACCCGGCGAAGAGACACAACATCAGGATGCCCCAAAAGATGAACTCCTTGAAAAATTTACTGAACGCATAGAAGCCAATCCCAACAACGATAAACTTTACATTGAGCGGGCCAATTACTATTTAACCATCGACGAAGTTGATTTGGCTTTGCGTGATATCATTTTTGCCATCGACATCAACGATAAAAATCCGGATCATTATATCACTTTATCTGAGACATACCTCGCTTTGGGGAATCCTGACCGTTGCCTTGAAGGACTTGACAAGGCTCTTGAACTGGACCCCGTCAACCAGGAAGCCTTACTTAAAAAGGCGCAATTGTTCCTGATCATGCAACAATATGACAAGACTTACGAAACAATTAAGGAACTGATCGGCATCGACAACTTCAATCCGACAGCTTACTATGTAAGAGGATATGCACTGATTGAACAAGGCGATACAGTGGGAGCGATCAGGAACTTTCTGACAGCTGTTGATCAGAAACAGGACTACTACGAGGCCTATATGCAACTTGGAATCGTCTATTCAGTTCAGAAAAATTCACTTGCAGCCGATTACCTGTCGAATGCCATTGAACTTAAACCGGAATCACCGGAAGCGTATTACCAATTGGGTTTGTATTACCAGGAGAATGACCATATCATTAAAGCGATAGAAACTTACAATCGTCTCAGGGAAATCAATCCTGAATACATTTTTGCCATTTACAACCTGGGATATATTCACCTGGTCTATCTTCAGGAATTTGACACTGCAATAGATTATTTTAGCCAGGTTATCCATCTTGACCCGGAACAATTCGACGCCTGGTATAACCGCGGTTACAGCTACGAATTGATGGGGAATAAGGAAATGGCAAGAAAGGATTACCTGAAGGCCCTTGAGGTTCGTGCCAATTATCCACTGGCAATTGAAGGACTAAACCGGCTGGATTAATATGGTTTGGCCGAGATTTCTGTCGAATAACCATAAGAGCATATGCCACGATAAATCCTTAACCGAATGATTGCTTATTCTTTTGATGTTGTTTAATGGCGGCAATTTTGCAACCATTTTCATGACTTGAGCAACCGTTGCAGCCCCCTGATTCAGTTTTAAAGGCACTCATCACTTTATTCACTGTTACAATTATTGTAACAAGTAAAATCAGATAGGTTATTATTTCTTGTGTCATTTCTGTTTAAAAAATTAGATTTCCAACCTGGTAAACAATTAAAGCCATCACATAAGCCAAAGATGTGGTATAAACGGCAAGAAATGCTGCCCATTTCCATCCACCGGTTTCCTTTTTAACAGCAGCAACCACAGCAATACATGGAAAATAAATCAGGACAAAGATCAGGAAGGCAAAAGCTACCACAGGTGTAAACACTTTTTGCCCTGCCCTTGGCCCACTGGTGTAATATTGATTTCTTAGTTTTTCGATCAAACTTTGATGATTTTCAAGGTCATCTGTATGATAAAGAACACCCAACGTACCAATTACGATTTCCTTGGCAGCACCTCCGGTAACAAGACTAATACCCATTTTCCAGTCAAAACCCAACGGGTAAATCACAGGCTCGATCAACCGGCCCAAGTGTCCGATAAATGAGTTCTCAAGCCGGTAAGCTTCTTTGTCAATAAGAAGCCTGTTCAGTTCTTTTTCCATTTCTTTGGTTAAACTTTCGATTTGCCCGCTTTCAGTAACAGGATCCATTGCTGAAATTTTCTCTGAAAACTCAGCTTCAACCAATTCCATCTGCCCGACAAATTGAGCCATTTTCTGCTTGTTTTGAGGGAAATAGCCTGCAGCCCAGATCAGAATAACAGCAAGAAGGATTATTCCACCCATTTTCTTAAGGTATTGCGAACCTTTGAACCACATGTTTTTCATAATGGCTTTTAAAGTAGGAAGCCTGTAAGGAGGTAATTCCATGACAAAAGGCGCTTCAACACGCCTAAAAAAGACTTTTTTAAAAATGATGGCAATCACTGAAGCGAGGAGAATCCCGATTCCATAAATCAGAAAAAGCATCATGGTTGGGTTGTTTGGGAAAAAGGCGCCGATAATCAGGATATAAACCGGTAACCTGGCACTGCACGACATGAATGGATTGATGAGTATCGTCAGGATCCGGTCGGAGCGCGACTCAATCGTTCGTGTTGCCATGATAGCCGGGACGTTACAGCCGAATCCCATCAGCATGGGGATAAATGACCGGCCATGCAGCCCGATTTTGTGCATAATCCTGTCCATGATAAAAGCCACACGGGCCATGTAGCCCGTATCTTCCATAAACGAAATAAAAAAGAACAAAATCAGGATGTTGGGTAAAAAGACGATTACGCTACCAACACCCGAAATGATTCCGTCAACCAGCAGGTCTTTAAGCATACCATCGAACATGTAACGGCTGATAAGGTCAGAAATTCCCCCTACACCTGCTTCAATCCAGCCCATAGGGTATTGACCGGCTGTAAATGTAGTGTAGAACATCAACCATAAAAAAAAGATAAAAATCGGGAATCCAAAGAGTTTGTGGGTAATAAAAGTATCAAGTATCTCGGTTTCGGTTTTAACTTTTCTTTTCAGTTTGTCTTCAGTATAAGTCTCTTTCAAAGCCCCTGAGATAAATCCGTAGCGAGCGTCAGTAATAAGTGTTTCGGTATCTTCTTTGAAATCACTCTCGAGCACACTAATTTCCTGATTAACTATGCCAATGATCTGCTGATAATTGGGCGCACTCTGCAATTCATTGGTCACCATTTCATCTTTCTCCATCAGTTTAATGGCATAAAACCGCGATGAAACTTCGTCGGTGATCGATTTATTTTTCCAGATTTCGTCTTGTATTTTTCTGATCGACCGCTCAATCGGTTTTCCATAATGAATATGAATATGCCTTTGATCAGGGTCAAGGTCTTCATAAACCTCAATCACTTTTTCAAACAAACTCTTTATTCCCTTTCCTTTTGAGCCAATGGTAGGAACAAAAGGAATCCCGAGCATTTTGCCCAACATTTTGTGATCGAATTTGTCGCCCTTTTCTTCAAGTTCATCAAACATGTTGAGCGCCAACACTACTTTCACATCCATGTCGATAAGTTGTGTAGTCAGATAAAGGTTCCTCTCGAGGTTGGAAGCATCAAGAACATTGATAATAATATCAGGGCTTTGCCCGAGGATGTGCTTTCGGACAAACAACTCTTCTGGAGTGTAAGCAGTAAGGGAGTATGTACCGGGCAGATCAACAATATTGAAGGTGTAGCCTCCCTGTCTGAATTTAGCTACTTTTGCCTCGATGGTAACGCCACCGTAATTACCAACTTTTTCGCGTGAGCGGGAAGCATAATTAAAAATGGTGGTTTTTCCTGAATTGGGATTTCCAACCAAAGCTACATCAATCACTTTGCTTTTTTCCCTGACTTTCTTTTGCAGTTTTTCATGATCCGGCAGTTCCTGGAACCCTCCCTCCGTCACGTTTTTAGCCAACTCTCTTTCGCTTACCACCTGGATCAGGTTAGCCTCACTGCGGCGAAGTGAAACATTGTAATTCATGATGCGATATTCAATCGGGTCACGTAGTGGCGCGTTCTTCACCACTTCCACCTCCTGGCCTTTAATAAATCCCATTTCGGTGATCCGTTTCCTGAATGCGCCCCTTCCTTTTACCTTGGAAATGAAGCCTTTTTGACCTTCACTGAGTTCACTTAAATTCATATATACTCCAAACGCAGTTTCCTATCTGATTAATTTAGAATAAATTCAAATTGCAAAAATATCCAATCCTGCAAATTAACCTATCATTCTTCATAAAATGTAAGATGTATCCTTGATCAAGGTAATACTAATACATTTAAACTACTGATAATCATTAAATTGAATTTTATTTGTCACGCTTTGAAAAAATTTATATAAAAAAATTTAAACATCTACTCGTTTAATAAATTCGTGCTCTAATTTTGCGCTAATCAAAAATTTATCATATTATGAATCATAAACTACTTATTGTATTGGGAATGATCATTTTAGGACTCATTCCAATGTCTTCAAAAGCTGTAATTACAGTCAATGGCAATGTCTCCAACCAGTCATGGACAAACGCCGAAACCTACTATGTGGATGGAGGAATTACAGTTGATAATGGAGCAACTTTGACCATTCAGGCTGGTACTGTAATCAAATTTGCACCCTACACTTACCTGTTTGTTTACGGGACACTAATTGCTGATGGTACCTCATCTCAAAACATAATTTTTACTTCGAAGGACGACAACTCGGTGGGAGAAATAATCCCGGGATCTGACGGATTGCCAAATCCAGGTGATTGGTATAATATTCAGGTAAGCGGATCAGGAGGATACCTTGGCGACGGAAGATTTGATTATTGCCAGATAAAGTATGCCGGGCTCAATTACTGGGGTGAGCAAAGCAGCATATATTTTTATGCTACAGAATACGGATACTTTAAGAACAGCAGGGTTGAATACAGCTCTACCGGTGGAATCCAGCTGAATAGTTGCAGCAATATTGTTTTCCATAATAACACCATTCAAAACAACACTGCCTATGGTGTTTACTTTTACTATTCACCGGTTAACATGTCAAGCAGCACAATTTCTAATAACGGAAGTTATGGGATTTATTTAGCAGGGACCGGTGCATCAATTGGTAATTGCATTGTTCAAAACAACACTTCGCATGGTATTTATACCCAATCATCAAGTTTTGATATTGATAACTGCCAGATTAGCGGGAACGGCGGTTGGGCGGCCAGGATTGAAAGTTCGACAATCAGGAATTATTCTGGGAATACCGGAAGCGGAAATTTTTATAATGCTTTCAGTCTTTCGGGCACTGTGGATGAGAATTTGACCTGGTCCTCCTCTGCCATTGGATTTCCGGTTGTCATTTCAGGCGTTATAACCATTAATAATTTGAAATCTGTTACCGTGCCGGCTGGAGAAGTCATTAAAATGGAAAATGCTTATTTACAGGTTTACGGAACTCTAATTGCTGATGGAACAATTTCTCAAAAAGTTGTTTTCACCTCCTTCAAGGATGACCAGTATGGTGGCGACCTGAACAATGACGGCCAGGTTTCAAGTCCTGCCAAAGGCGACTGGTATTGTATAAACATAAACGGCTCTGGAGCAAATGCAGGTGAGGGACGATTTGATTATGCGATCCTTAGGTACGGTGGGAACAACTATTATGGTGAGTTGAGCAACATCTATTTTGGTTCCACCGAATTTGGGTATTTTAAAAACAGCACAACAGAGTACAGCCTTTATTCCGGAATAGGTTTCTATTATGCAAGTAATATCGATTTCCAAAACAATATCATAAGGCACAATAATTCTCATGGAATCTCTTCTTATTATTCGCCCATTAATATGTCAGGCTGCGATGTAATACAAAATGGCTCTTACGGAATTTATATTGCCGGAACCTCCGGTTCATTAGCCAATTGCACAATTACCAACAATACCAGTCATGGCATCTACAGCACATCAGGAAATTCCGACATTGACAACTGTGTTATCAGCAATAATGGTGGTTGGGCTGCACGTATCGAGAGCTCGGCCATTAAAAGCTATTCAGGTAATTCAGGAGCAGGAAACTTTTACAATGCATTTTCGATTGCAGGAACAATCGACGAAGACCTTACTCTTTCTCAAAGTGCATTCGGTTTTCCTGTTGTGATTTCAGGGTATTTGACTATTAACAATCAAAAAACTGTGACCGTACCCCAGGCGGAAATCATCAAAATGGAAAACGCTTATATGGTAGTTTTGGGGGCACTTGTTGCTGACGCAATAGCGTTAGACCCTATCGTATTTACTTCATTTAAGGATGATACCTATGGTGGGGACCTGAACAATGACGGGCAGGTTTCGACTCCTGCAAAAGGCGACTGGTATTGCATTACATTAAACGGATCTGGTGCGAATTGGGGTATTGGAAGGTTTGATCACTGTATGTTCAGGTATGGCGGAAATAACTATGGCGGCGAACTGAGCAGCATCTATTTCTCTGCAACTGAATTTGGCTATTTTAAAAACAGCACGATTGAGCACAGCCTTTACAATGGCATTTCATTTTATTACGCCAGCAACATCGAATTTATAAATAATACCCTTCAGCAGAATAATGCTGTTGGGATTTACAGTTATTACTCTCCAATTAACATTGAAAATTGCTCTGTTACGCAAAACGGTTCAAACGGGATGTCTGTTTATGGCACTTCCGGAATGATAGAAAATTGCACCATCTCCAATAATACAGGACATGGCATTTACACAACATCAGCCAATTCCGGTATTGACGATTGTGTGATTAGTAATAACGGGAGCTGGGCTGCTCGTATCGAAAGTTCCAGCATCAAATCCTACTCAGGAAATTCAGGTGCAGGAAACTATTACAACGCTTTTTCAATTTCCGGGGTAGTTGATGAAGATCTGACCTTTGGACAAAGCATTGTAGGTTTCCCGATAGTGATTGGCGGCCCGTTAACGATCAATAATCAAAAAACTGTAACTGTACTTCCGGGCGAAATCATCAAGATGGATTATGCTTACCTGCAGGTATATGGTGCTTTAATTGCCGATGGCACTTCATCTGATCCTATCATTTTCACATCGTTTAAAGATGATTCATACGGTGGTGATTTGAACAATGATGGTCTTGTGTCGAATCCTGCAAGAGGTGACTGGTATTGTATGAGTTTCAGCGGATCGGGCGGAAATTGGGGGATTGGTCGTCTAGATTATTGCATCATCCATTACGGCGGATCAAATTATTATGGTGAAAACTCCTCTGTTTATTTCTATGCCAACACTTTTGGGTATTTAAAGAATTCGATCATCCAAGAGAGCTATGCTTATGGCGCTTATATCCACACAGCTGCCGGGCTCGAAGTTACTGGAAATGCCATTCAGAATAATACGGGCGCCGGCATTTACATCTACAACAGCCAAACCAACATTACGAATAGTGTCGTTCAAAACAATGGTTCTCATGGAATACACTTAAACGCTTCCGATTCTGATGTTGACAATTGTGTGATAAGCAACAACAACGGTTGGGCGGGTTATTTCGAAAATGTGACCCTCAGCACTTATTCTGGCAACAGTGGCAGTGGAAATAATTTTAATGCTTTCAGAATCAACGGAACACTGAACCAGGACCTGACCATGTCGCAGGAAGAATTCGGATTCCCTGTTGTTATTGGCGGTGTATTAACTGTAAACAATGAAAAAACACTAACAATTCCTGCAGGTGAGGTCATCAAACTGGACTACGGGCACCTGACTGTGTATGGCGCCTTGTCAGCAATTGGCCAACAAGACAACGAAATAGTGTTCACATCATTTAAAGACGATACGCACGGAGGCGACCTTAACAATGATGGTTCTGCCACAAGCCCTGCAAAAGGAGACTGGTACACGCTTTCTTTTTACGGCGGAGGTAACTGGGGTATAGGGGAGTTTGAACATTGCATTTTCAGGTATGGAGGACAAAACTATACCGGAGAGGTGGCAAATGTTTACTTCCAGTCATCCAATTACGGAACTTTTAATAATTGCCTTGTTGAACATAGCTACTATGCTGGTTTAAAGTCATATTACAGCAGCAATATTTCCATACAGGACAATGTTTTCCGCTTTAATAATGGAAATGGTGTTGAATTGCAATATTCTCCGGTTAACCTTTCAAACTGCTCAAGCCATAACAATGGAGGGCATGGAGTTTATCTGGTTGGCTCTGGTGGGCAAATTGAAAATTGCACGATTACCAACAATGGTGCTGATGGAATTTATGGCACTTCAACCGCTTACTCAATTCAGAATTGCCAGATCAGCAACAATACCGGGTGGGCTGCGAGGCTGGAAAGCTGCACAATTCAGCAAAGTTCGGGGAATACAGGCGAAGATAACGGCTATGATGCTTTCGCAATTTACGGAACCATTGATTCGGATGTTACGCTTTCAAAAACCCAGTTTGGGTTCCCGGTTGTAATTAACGGATACCTTACAGTGAACGATAACAAAACAGTAACTGTACCGGCTGGTGAAATCATTAAGCTGAGTAACGGAGTTCTCTATGTTTATGGCAGTTTGATCGCAAATGGAACATACAGTCAGCCTATCGTATTTACCTCCCTTAAGGACGACACCTATGGCGGCGACTTAAATAAAGATGGAACCATCTCCTCCCCTCAACCTGGCGACTGGTATACAATTTCCCTGCAAGGTTCAGGTGATTTTGATGGTGTCGGTGAGTTTGATAATTGCATTTTCAGGTATGGTGGTAACAATTATTATGGTGAACTGAGTACACTTTATTTTTACTATAACTCAAACGGATTCGTCAGGCGGTCCGTCATAGAATATAGTATTAACAGTGGGATAAATGCCTATGCTTCATCGGTTCAGGTAAGAAGCACCACCTTCAGGAACAACAACAGCTATGGAATGGTCGTGAATTACTCTCCACTGCCTGACCTTGGTTATGATGTTTTTGAAAATGGCGGGTTCAATGTATTTCGTAATAACAATACTAACAATCCCGGAAATTATCAGTTTTATTATTATGGCAGTGATCCTTTGCTTGCTTTTAACAACGACTGGGGGTACTATACCGAAAGTTCAATCGATCAGCACATTTATGATGACAATGAAGCAGGAACCACAGGAGATGTTATCTTCAACCCCTGGTTTGATCCTGAAGATGAAACCTGGGAACTGAATGTGGATTTTACTGTGGATTACACAGCAATGCATGTGGGAGGACTTCTGCAGTTCACCGATCAAAGCTTTGGTAACCCTGACCCCAGGACATGGGAGTGGGATTTTGACAGCGATGGGGTCATAGACTCTGAAGAAGAAAATCCTGCATTTGCCTATGCCAATGAAGGTGTCTATACTGTAACACTGATTGTTAGCAATGGACCATTTGCAAAAGTAATGGTTAAACAAGCACTGATCAACGTCGGTAATTATGGCGCTGCTGATAACCTTGTGGTTACTGACGTTCCTGATGACCAGGGAGGCTGGGTTTATGTCACTTTTTCAAAAGGTGAATTTGATACCGATTCACCTGTAAAATCAACAGAGTACTATACCGTACAGATCAATGATGGTGACGGATGGTTCAGCGCCGGTTATTCAGCAGCATACAACGAGCCCACCTACACCGTGATTTGCCACACTCCGTTTGATTCCACAGCCTACTCACCCGGTCTGCTCGATTTCCGGGTTATTGCATCAATGGATGAGGGAACATACATCAGCGACGTAATCACGGGTTATTCCGTTGATAACCTGAAACCAACAGTTCCAACAGGCATTGAGGTGTTACTTGAAGAGACGCTGATCACCATCACCTGGGATGAATGCCCGGATGAAGATTTTGATTTTTTTGCCATTTACAGAAGTTCAGAAGAGGGTGTATTCTCTGAAATTCCTTACGGATACACAGTTGATCCAATTTTTGAGGATAACATTGGAGTCAACGACTATTTCTATTACAAAATAACTGCTGTCGATTTTTCCGGAAACGAAAGCGATGGATCAGGAATCATCTCGACCTATAAGGAAATTAACCTTACGATTCCACAGGGATGGTCAGGAATTTCCACATGGCTTAACCCGCTGGATGATAACATTCCCAGCATGTTTGCGACCATTGTCAATGATCTTGTTATTATGCAAAATTTCGTTGGGTTGTATTGGCCTGCTCAAAACACGAACACGTTGGGTAACTGGGATCTCTTGTCCGGTTATGCCATCAAAATGACACAGCCCGCTTCTCTGAACCTGATTACCAGCCGCGAAAAAATTAAAACTGTCAATCTGCCGTCAGGATGGAGCATAATTTCGGTTCTTAACGAGACAGCAGTGAATGTAGCCGAGCTTTTTGTTGAAGCAGATATAAAGGTTGTGAAAGATGTTGCCGGTGCAGGTGTTTACTGGCCTGAATACAATATCAATTCTTTAGGGTTCATGTGGCCGGGAAGAGCTTACTATGTCAAATTCAATTCGCCAGGTCAAATCAATTATCCTATCCTTGGTGATGATAAAATTGATCCTGAAATGATCAATAATGATCTGACGGATGACTCCCCCTGGGATCAGGTTAATTTTACCGCAGGCTCACATATTATTGCGTTCTCAACAGAAAGCCTGGCACTGCTGCAGGAAGGAGATATCATCGGAGGGTTCACCCCTTCAGGCCAATGTGCCGGTATCGCTGTTTTCCAAAACCGGGAATTCTCTTTAACCCTCACTGCTGATGACGCCTTAACCGCGGAAGCTGATGGTTTCTCAGAGGGTGAATTGATGACGCTGAAACTGTTCCGGCCAGCCGAAAACAAAACCTACCAGATGTATGTAAATTGGGATAAAAACCTTGATCATTCAGGTCAGTTCAGCAGTGATGGATTATCAGCAGTCAACCATCTGCAGTTACACACCGTATCGGTCGAAGGCGTTGATCTTGAAGAAATCACTGTTTACCCCAACCCAACATCCGGATTGTTGCTCGTAAAAGGTGTGCACTCAGCCACTGAACTGGATTTGATGAATCCTGCCGGAGAGCTGATCGCTACCTACGAAATCTCAGGTAACGATTTCATCGATCTGAGCGGGCTCCCAAGAGGTATTTACATTTTGAAAGCCTCGGGAGAGAACTCAACTACAATTCATAAGATTGTATTACAATAATCTACGGTGATTTAAAGCAAATGATCACCTGAAAAATTAAACCCCGCCTTATAGGTCATCTGGCCATTAAGGCGGGGTTTGTTTTACATTCAGCCAGGAGGTATTTTGACTTCTGCAAAATACAAATATGGACAATCCGTTCTTTGGACTCTATCATCAATTCCGACAATGAAAGAAAACCATCATAAAAAACGCTGCACCTGGGCTGAAAAAGATCCCCTGATGCAAGCTTACCACGATAATGAATGGGGAGTTCCAACCCATGACGATCGAAAGCTGTTTGAGTTTCTGGTTTTGGAAAGTGCACAGGCCGGGCTGTCGTGGCGCACGATCCTGAGCCGGCGTGAAAATTATCGTAGAGCATTCGCCGGTTTCAACCTTGAAGAAGTGGCAAAATTTGAAGAAAAAGAAATTGAACAATTGATGAATGATGCCGGAATTATCAGGAACAAAGCAAAAATTCAGGCAGCCATCAATAACGCGCAGCGCTTCCTCGAAGTGCAGAAAGAATTTGGCTCGTTTGCCACCTACTCCTGGCAGTTTGTGGGGAACAATCAAATCAGGCATACCATTAATGAGATAAAAGACTATCCGGTAAAAATAAAAGAAGCAGAAGATTTTGCCAAAGATCTGAAAAAAAGAGGCTTTAAGTTTCTTGGCCCCATTACCATTTATGCCCACATGCAGGCTGTTGGAATGGTTGACGACCACATGGAAAGTTGCTATCGGAGAACTCAACTATTTACTTGAAAGAACTATTTATATGCCATCAAAAAATTTTTGTAACTTTGGCCATCATTCTTTTACAAAAATCCTGAAAAAATGAAAAAAATTGGCGTTCTTTTTTTTGTTTGGGTCATCGTCATCACTGCAACTCTTAATGGTTGTAAGGAAGATTGTGAAGACTGTGGACCAACCGTGACTTCCCAACTTATCATCTCTCCTGAGCAACTTTCTTTCAATGATATTGACACTGTCATTGTATCGCTATCCGTGCAGCCTCCGCAAAAGTTTGACTGGAGTGTAAGCTCAAAACCTGACTGGATCAGGGTGGAGCCTTCCTCAGGAACCATTAATGATCAGATTTTGGAGGTAAAAATAATTCCTGACTTTCTAAACCTTGAAGAGGGATTGCACAGCGGCGCTATCGAATTCATCACCAATGGGGCAGGAAAAGCACAAGCCGAACTTCAAATGTATGCACAGGCTCATCCAAAAATTGAAGTAACCCCGATGCAATTGCATTTCGAGGAAGAAACAACACAAAAGACATTCAAAATTCACAACCCGGGCACCGGCATCCTCCAATGGCAACTGCCTAACAACTTACCCTGGTTGTCTTTCTCATTCTATAACGGTTACCTGTATAACAATGATAGCATCACTGTTACAGCATTTGTTTCGAGAGAAGGGTACCCCGTTGGAACTCAGGAAGAAACCATCATCGTGATGTCAAATGCAGAAAATGGCAATATTGCGATGACATTTACCATGGATGTACCTGAGTTCGAAGCTATCATTCCTTCAGATACAGCCATTTTGTTTAACTATTTTATCGACCAGGTTGAATTAACTCTGGAAAACACAGGAAATGTAGCATCAGATTGGAATATTTCCTTCCCGGTTGATTATTTGAGTGTTAACCCCGTCTCAGGTAATCTTGCTGTTGGGGAGTCGGTGAGTGTATTTTTTAACGTTGACAGAAGTGAACTCTCATCAGATGTTTATGAAGCCACTGCAACACTTGCCTTTGGTAACAACGAGCAAAAAGGCTTAATGGTTACGGTGAATCATTATCTTGAAGAAAAATGGTTAATTGATGGAATTATCAACGATGCGGAATACGACAGGGTGAATGATGTGATCATTGCAGTTTCAGAATCGCCAAACGAAATTCGCAGGTTTGATCCTTCATTACAAACAGAAACTTCCACTGCATTAAACCTTGTGCCCCTGTGTGTTTCTATCTCACCTGACGGAAACTATGCTGCCGTTGGTCATGTTGCCAAGGTTACTCTGGTGAATTTGAATACGATGCAGATTGAAAACATTTACAATGTATCCGCCGACGCCCTCGACATTGTGCTGGCCGGCAACGGGTGGGTTTATGTTTTTCCGGCACAGAATCAATGGGAGGACATAAGATGCATTGAATTATCCACAGGTCAGGAAACCCTGAGCACAGGTTACTCAATTTATGCCGGGACAAAGGCCAAACTTCATCCGTCCGGAAATTATATCTATGGTGCAAACAATGGATTATCACCTTCTGACTTCGAAAAATATAATATTTCGGGAGGGACAGCTGCTTACATGTATGACTCGCCATACCATGGAGATTACAGTTTTGGTGGTGATATCTGGATTTCGGATGATGGCAGCAGGCTGTTTGCGCGAAGTAAAAATGTGTTTACTTCTTCTGAAAACCAATCTAATGACATGATCTACAATGGGAGTCTCAGTGGCGAAGGAGGTGTTCAAACACTTGATTGTCATACTGGAGCAAACCGCATTTATACAGTTTTCACGACCGGGAGTTGGTGGGAAGCCACACCGGGCACAGAGGTAAGGATTTATGAAGCTGAATACCTTGGATTTATGGGGACACAGGAATTTCCCGGTTTTTTGGTTCCAGACGGCACAGGTGGCGGCACTTTTTTTGATTCCCACGGGTACTTTGGTTTCATCAACGCAGGAGGAACAAAATATTATGCCCTTGTAAAAGCAGAAATCGGAAGCGGGATGTTAAATAACTGGGCTATTGTAACCCTTGATGTGGAATGATTCTGATCTGTTCGATAAAATGCAGCATTTTGTCATTTGGGTAAATTGGAGTCAAAACGATTCTTGAAGTGGCGTTCAATGGTGTTCGTTTTTTCGTTGTCAGGTAAATAGCCATCAATCCATTCAATGCTGATCCCCTTCTTTTCCATCCTCCTGAACCAGGTCATCTGGCGTTTTGCAAACTGGTGGATGGCTATGTTGAGAAGGTGAAACATTTCATCGAAAGAAATTTTACCGGTTACATAATCAGTGAGATAGCGATATTCCAGCCCGTAAAAAGTGAGTTGCTCAGGTTTCAGTCCAGAAGCAAGCAATAAATTCACTTCGTCAATCATCCCGGCATCAAGCCTCTTTTTCAGCCGTTCGGTAATGCGTTGCCGAATGATATCCCTTTCGAAATGAATACCAAAGATCAGGTGGTTTATTTCGGGGAAATGCAGCCTGATATCCGGATTTTCTCTCTCATATATGGCAATCTCGATAGCCCGGATCGTCCGCTTGCGATCGGTTAAATCAGTGGTATTATGGGTTTTGCGGAGCGATTGAAGTAATTCGTTTAGTTTTTCATTGCTCTCCAACTCTAATTGTACCCTTAAAAGAATATCCTCAGGAACTTCGATTAATTGTTTGCCTGACAGAGCTGCTTCCAGATAAAGCCCTGTTCCACCGCAAAGCACGGGCAATTTATCGCGTGCGACTATATCATCAAAGGATTTCAGAAAATCCCGCTGAAACTCAAAAACACTGTATTCATAACTAGGTTCGGCCATATCGACAAGGTGATGAGGCACATGTTTCCCCTCCACCAAATAGTCGTCATAATCTTTACCGGTTCCGATATTCATACCCCTGTAAACCTGACGTGAATCAGCGCTGATTACTTCACCATCCATACGGGCTGCAACAAGGGCTGCAAGTCTTGTTTTACCTGTAGCTGTGGGTCCCAAAATGGTAACCATTACCGGAGTACTCTGATTGATTTTCGCCATACCTCTTCTTTTTCAGTTAAAAAATTACGAAGCCTGTTCAATTCTTCAATTGTAGCTTGCTCAAAATTAATGGTTTCCAGGTTGGTTTGCTTTACGAAATCTTCTTCAGGAAAAAAACGGGTAAGAAATTCAACGAGGTTTGCTTCATCATTTGAATCATCGTTACGAATTTTCCATTTTAAATACTGCAAAATGCGCAACCCATCCACCTTATGCTGGCAAGCTCTGATAAAACGATCAGTTGTCGATGCATTCTCCCTCAATGGTTTCCAGAGATCCTTCCCAAATTTTTCCATTAAAAAGGTGGTCATTGGAAGTTCCAGGTCTTTCTCAAACAACTTTTCGAACCCATCAAAGGTTGCTTTTATTTCGTCAAAATATAGAAATGAAAAAATAGGATAACCTGACCAGTCACCACTGTTTCCCCTGATCATGGCCGGTCCCGTGCCAAAGAAAACCCGGTCGGAAAAGCGCGCAGCCGGATAAACCTTTTCATCAAGCCAAATGAGGATTTGTCCATACTTACGCAGTTTTTGTACAAAATAAAAATCCTCACCGCTCTTGTGCGGGGTAATTCCACCGATACTTTGGTAGGTTTGTGCAGTGCAGGCTATAGCAGATCCAAGCGCCGTAAAAGCATACGGATTGCCAATCCTGAGCATATTCATCGCGTAGTAACGCATATAAATTTCATACCGCAGGATGGCGCGTGCAGCCGGTTCGTCTTCCAAAGGCAGTGGATGATAATAGGGAACTGTAATCGCTTTGATGTCCGGATATTCGTCAAAAGCATTGGCCACTGATTGAAAATAATGCGCAGAGAAAGTAGTATCGCCATCGAGCGTAAGGATGATATCATGATTACCGGTTAATGCAGATGCATGATCCATGGCAATTTTTCGTGCCCAGCCCACGCCATATTTTTTGGTGTCCCAGCCAGAGCCTGGCGAACTGCGGTCAATCACTGTAAAGAACGCATGCTGCTGGTCTTTTAGAAGCGCAAGCGTTTCCTGATTTCGCTTGCAAATATCCTTTCTCTCCTGATTGTTCCACCATTCATCAGGCTGGTTAATACAAACTACCACCATGAAATTTCGGTAGGATTGATTCTCAAGGGACCGGAGAAATTGAGGTACATTTTCCAACTCATCCATCAATGGTATTGCAACAACTATTTTTCGTTCTGCAGCCAATAGTTTCCCTTTGAAATAATGATTTTCTTTAAAACAGGTAAGTTAACGGTGGATGACGCCTAATTGTTCGGAATGATCCTGAAGAAAATCCCCGGCGTTTCGGTCAAAACGTAAATGTAGCCATCCGGTCCCTGCCTGATATCGCGAAACCGGGCAAAGCCTTCAAGCAGCATTTCTGTGTGCACCGCTTTGTTCCCTTCAAATTCCACCCGGTGAATATGTTGACCAGCCAAAGCGCCAACCAGCATGTTTCCGTTCCATCCAGGATATTTTGGACTGTCTACGAAGGTCATTCCACAGGGAGCGATCGAAGGCGTCCAGTGAAGAATGGGGTCAATCATTCCGGGGAGCGTGGTGTCAGGTGTAATTTGTGTTCCGTCATAGTTGATTCCGAAGGTAACCAGAGGCCATCCGTAATTTCCACCTTTTTTCATCAGGTTAATCTCATCGCCTCCCCTCGCACCGTGCTCATGCGACCACAGATCTTTTGTTTGCGGATGGAGCGCCATTCCCTGGATGTTCCGATTGCCGTAAGTCCAGATTTCGGGCATGGCGCCGGCGCTGTCAACAAAAGGATTATCAACCGGAATCCTTCCATCATCATGAATTCGATGAACCTTTCCATTGTGATTGGTCAATTTCTGGGCATTGCTCATGACACCCCGGTCGCCGATGCAGAAATACAGGTAGTTGTTGTCATCAAAAACAATGCGGCACCCGAAATGATAGGGAGCATCCGTCAATTCGCTCCCATGAAAAAGCTCTTCAAAGTTGACAATTTGATCCCCATCAAGTTTTCCTCTTCCGAGAGCAGTGCTGCCCACCTCTCCGATACTTTTAGCATAAGCCAGGTAAATCCAACCATTCTGCTCATAATCGGGATGAAGAACGACATCGAGCAGCCCACCCTGCCCATGCGACCAAATCTCTGTTAGGCCTTCAACAGGTTTATCGAGCAGTTTTCCTTTTTCCCAAATACGCAGATTTCCCGGTCTTTCGGCAATAAGAATACGACCATCCGGCAGAAAAGCCATGCTCCATGGATTTGTTAATCCAGTTGCAAGTGTGTCAATGGTGAAGTTGAGCTTTTCAGTGACGATCAGCGACCCTGTTGGAGGTTCACTTTTGGAGGAGCAGGCGGAGAAGAAAATCGCCAGCATCAACATGATTAACCGGCTTGTTGCTTTTTGCAGGGAGAAGGTGCAGTTTTTCATATCAAGGTAATTTTTTTGTGTGGTTCATAATCTGATACTTAACTGATAAATCGCCAAAGAAAAAATCAAAAATACAATAATTTATTGGATTTCTTCGGTCTGAAGAACGATCGCTGATCACAAACCTGAGCGTTCCCCCTTTGACCAGGTTGTGGTGATTCAATGAGTGATCTTCCAATTGTTTTTCGTTGAGCCAAAACTCTAAACGTTTCGTGTTCAAGCGTCAAAATTGATTTCTATGCCGGTTTGCTGGATTTCGAAAGCAAAGGGGTTCATGTTATTGAAATCCTTTTCGCTGATTGGGTGAGGTTCAATTCTCAGGTCAACTTTTCTTCGCAATCTCATTAGTTGTTTTTGAATGTCAAAGAAATCCGGCATATTACTCAGAACTATGGCCACATCAATATCGCTTTCTTCTCTTTCAATACCTTTTGCAAACGAACCAAAAAGATACGCCTTTTTTACCCCAAAATCAAGAGGGATAATCATAAGATAGTTCTTAACGGTTTCTATAATTCCCTGATTAACCATATTCTGATTGTTTCAATTCGTTGAATCCAAACTTCTGTAAATTCCCTTGTGCAGCGTTTAAAGAAATCCTGTTTATAATTATCATAACGTGCATTTAGGTTAAAAGTTGAGATATCGTCTAACCATTCTTCAAATTCACCGGACAACTCCAAGTCAGATTTTGAAGCTAACCTTAAAAGGTCATGAGTAAAAATTGCATGTTTCTTTTGAGTTTTAACGTAATGAGCTTTTAACAACTTTTCAATAACCAGGTGACCAATGAACAGAGCCCAACTATAATCTCTTGATTCCATGAGGTTTTGCATTGTAGCAAAATTCTGGTCAGATGATTCTTTCCAGTAATCAATTACCTTATCAATATTTTCAAGTTTCTCATCCATAAACGCAAAATTACATTTTTTTGGCAACGCAAAACTGAATCGTCAATCACTTTGCACATTAACACCGGCCAAAATCCCTTCAGATGTTTTCTTTCTGGAGCATTGGCATACGAAATGATCACACATCACATAACTCTGCGTGCCATCTTTCTTCAATGCGATGTGATGCAAAATACAAATTTCAGTTTTTCTCTCGTTGAACTTAAACTACTCACTCGGCTTTGCCGTCAGCCAGCTCATTTTTCATTGCTCATCACAAACCTTAGCGTTCCCCCTTTGGCTAATTCGTTGTGATTCAATGAGTGATTTACAATCCGTCTTTCGTTAAACCAAACCTCCTTGACAATTACATTTTCAGGACGTTGGTTTTCGGTTTTTATGGAGAGAAATTTTCCATTCCCCAAATCAATTTCAGCCGAAACCACCAACGGGCTGCCAATTGCGTACTCCTCCGATCCCGGACAAACCGGATAGAATCCCAGCGCACTGAAGATATACCATGCCGACATCTGCCCGCAGTCTTCGTTTCCGCAAAGTCCGTTGGGAGCGTTGGCATACATCGAATCCATGATCATTCGCACCCGCTCCTGGGTTTTCCACGGCTGGCCAGTCCAGTTGTAGAGGTAAGGAATGTGATGGCCGGGCTCGTTGCCATGAACATACAACCCGATGATACCATCGCGGGTGATGTCTTCATTGGCCTCGATGTGGGCATCATCAAGTACGAGAATAAAAAGTGAGTCAAGTTTAGCGGCAAAAACAGCCGCGCCACCTTTGAGCTCTATCAGTTTCTCAGGATCATGCGGAATGTAAAGTCCGTAATTCCAGGCATTGCCTTCGATAAAGCCCTGCCCGTGGGTGTCCAATGGGTCGAAGTTCGTTCTAAAAGTTCCATCAGAAAGTTTCGGACGCATAAAACCGCTTACCGGATCAAATACATTGATGTTGTTTAGCGAACGGCTGATAAATTCCTCATAAGCTGCGGAATCTCCAATCTTTAGCGCGATCTGTGCGATTGCCCAGTCATCGTAAGCGTATTCGAGAGTTTTGCTCACCGAATTGCTGCTTTTATCTTCCGGAACATAACCCAGTTCCATGTAATGTTCAAGGCCATCATAAATTTCATAAGTTGCTGTGTTGACGCAAGCTTCCAGCGCCTTTTGAAGATTTTCGGTATAAATCCCTTTTGCAACAGCATCAGCAATCACCGAAACGCTGTGGTAACCGATCATACACCAGTTTTCGTTGGCATAATGCGACCAGACCGGAAGCATCTTGTGCACGCTCTGATCGTAATGTGAAAGCATGGATTTCACCATATCCCGGTTCCTGTCAGGCTGCACAAGATTGAACAGCGGATGCAGCGCCCGGTAGGTGTCCCATAGCGAAAAGATGGTGTAATTGGTAAAACTATCCGATTGGTGGGTGTTCTGATCCAATCCACGATACTGTCCGTCAACATCTTCATAAACAATTGGCGACAGAAAACTATGGTACAACGCTGTATAAAAAACAGTTAAGTCGTCATCGTCCAACATTTCCACACGGATTTTTGAAAGCTCATTGTTCCAGAGTTGTTGGCCATCAGTTTTGGTTTTATCGAAATCCCAATGCGGAATTTCAGCGGCAAGATTTTTTAAAGCACCGGCAGTGCTGACATTGGAAAGGGCAAATTTGATTTTCAACTCGCGGTTTTTTTCCAAATCAAAATTGAAATACGCCCTGATGTCGTGCCCGGCCATTTCCGGGAAATTATCCTGTTCGTTGAATTTCCGGTAAAATCCGCGGTAAACGATCTCGTCATACTTTTTATGGCCGTAGTTGGTAATCGGTGAGTCGAAGGTCATCGCAAAATAAACAGTCCGTGTTCGCGCCCAGCCGTTGGTCTGGCGGTAGCCGGTCACCAGCGTGTCGTTTTCAACCCGAACAAACGTCCAGACATTTTTCCCGTGATAATTGTAAATGCCGTGCATGAGGTCGAGAATGACGTTGACTTCGGCATTTTCAGGAAAAGTATAGCGGTGAAACCCGACCCTGGCGCTGGTTGTCAGTTCAGCTTTTATGTCGTAATCTTCAAGCAAAACGCTGTAATAATTGGGTTCGGCAAATTCGTTTTCGTGCGAAAACCGCGAACGGTAGCCCGACTCAGGATTATCGGCAGTGCCGGGGTTTAGTTGCAACTTTCCTGTGGTTGGCATGATCAAAAAATCACCCAGATCGGAATGGCCGGTTCCGCTGAAATGGGTGTGACTGAATCCAACAATCGTCGGGTCGTCGTACTGATAACCGGCACAATACTCGTAAACACGCGGGTTGTAGCCGCCATTCAACTCGTAACTGACAGTGTCTGTATCAGGGCTTAGTTGCACCATCCCGAAAGGCACTGTAGCGCCGGGAAAGGTGTGTCCCATCCTCTGGGTTCCGATAAACGGGTTTACATGCTTAATCAGTTCATTTTCTGCGTTTTGGCTGGTTGCCGCAAGTCCGCTCATGACAAGCAGGGAAAGGATTAGTTTTTTCATTGTTAAGAATTTCTGTTCATTACCTTGTGCGCACCTGAAAATTAAGGAGTTAAAATTAACCACAACAGGCACAGTAGGTCACAATAGAATCCTATTGTTTAAATTTTTCGTTTTTCTATTGTGCCCTATTGTGTCTAATGTGGTGAAAAATCAACAAGTCAAAATTACCCATTTTTACAATGATCGGGAATTTAATGCTGACAGAAGTGTTTCGATGTCATTTTCTGAACTGATGATGAATTTGAAATAATGCGGAAATTCGTCGGTGAGCAAAACCAGGAAATTTCAAAAGTGTGCATTTTTCAAGTTGATTGAAAAATGTACGATGGTATAGTATAGTTTTTTAAGTTGTGTTCTACTGTATTGTAAATGATTAATTTACGGAAAAGTCTAATTAATCAAAATAGAGTCGTGATTCAATTATTCAATCACCACCTCGTCAACAAAAATCCAGGAAGCATAACCGGCGCCTTTGTGCCAATCGGGGCAAAACCCTCGATTTTTTCCGGTTACCCTAATGTATCGGGCTGACGATAGCGGAAACTTCAGCACAAAATTGTACGATTGAATTGTCCAGTCGTCGTCGGCAATGGTGTTTTCAACAATGCCGATAGTGCGGAAGTTTTCTCCATCGGTGGAGACGGCATATTCAACGAATTCGGGCATGAAAATCCATGCGTTCACATCCTGGAAAAAACCGGTTGTGAGCCTGCTGAACTGCTCATTTTTACCCAAATCAATGGTGGCGACCAGGTCAACTTTTTCATATCCCTGCCAGTGTCCGGTGCGGAAATCGTTGCCGCCGCGCTGGTAGTCAATCAGCGCGATGTCGCCGCCGGCGCTGTATTGGGCAGCATAGGGATTCTCGATGGTGATCGTGCGTCCTGGCGGGATTTTCACAAACTCAGCCCTGATAAGGAAACTGTCGTCCTGTCCAGCCTTTTTCGCCCGGGCTTCGATTACAGTAGATTGTTCAATTTCGATGGGGCTGGTGTAGGGCATAAAAGCCAGATTTTTACTGCCGGTAATGTAATATTCAATCGCAGCATCAGGGTCAGTGCAGGCCAGCTCGATGGTTTGCCTGTCGTAAAAGACTTTGGCGCCGGTTTTTACAAACGGAACCGGGGTGATCAGTTTCTCATTGATTTGTGAAACCGGGAATTCGCTTTCGGCGGCGCCCCAGCTCTTATTTGGATTTTTCCCCATCTCAAATACCAGGTAACCTCCATCCATAATCATCTGATGGGTGATAAAGGAATTTGGCCAGACGTGTCCGTTGTAGGTTGCTGTCTGGATGTATTTGTTTTCTGTGAAGAGATTTTTAGCCTCAATCACAAACTCGTTTCCATTTTCGAGGCGGATGGTCACTTTGTCCATCACCGGGCTGCCGATGGCATAAAGGTTTGCGCCGGGAGTAACCGGGTAGAAGCCCATAGCGCTCAGCACGTACCAGGCCGACATCTGCCCGCAATCTTCGTTTCCGCAAAGGCCGTCAGGGTGGTGGGTATAAAGATCATCCATAATTTCGCGCACAACCTCCTGTGTTTTCCAGGGCTGACCGGCGTAATTGTAAAGGTACGCCATGTGGTGGCTGGGCTCGTTTCCATGTGCGTACTGACCAATCAACCCTGTGATATCAGCCTGGTGACGACCGGTGGTTTGTGAACTTTCGGCAAACATCTGATCGAGGCGCTCAATAAACTTTTCCCTTCCACCCATCAACTCCATCAGTCCTGAAATGTCCTGCGGCACAAAAGAGCTGTATTGC